>NZ_JBALOP010000075.1:0-20681 GCF_036962685.1 Bacillus sp. JJ1566
CGGGCGGATAGTTACTTATGACTCTAGAGAAATCCACGAAGACACTTGGCCACAATAGGCGATATAATGATGTATTAAAAAACAACGCTCAGACAGTTCTAAGCGTTGTTTGTACGACGATCATACATATTTATTTATCCCCGTGTATTCGTAAACCCACCATCAATGCTGATAACTTCACCATTAATGTATTGAGCCGGCGATGTTAGTAAGAAGGCAACTAATTCTGCTACTTCCTCTGGTTCACCATAGCGTTTTTGAGGAACCGATTGGATTGCAGCCTGTTTAATTTCAGGTGGTTGAGATGCGAAATAAGCTTTGATCATAGGTGTTTCTGTTCCACCTGGAGCAATCGCGTTACAACGAATACCTTTACTTGCATACTCCATTACGATACTTTTGGTTAAACCTACAATGCCGTGTTTTGTAGCAGAGTAAGTAACAACACCAGCTTGGCCAATCACACCAGCTGTTGAAGATGTGTTAACGATTGAACCGCCACCGTTTTTCAACATGACATCCAATACGTATTTAACACCATATAACGCACCCATTAGGTTGATTCCAACAATTTGTTCAATTTCATCCGTTGAGACTTCGCCAAAAGGTACGCCACTTCCGGAAATCCCTGCATTATTGAAGAAGTAATCAATCGTTCCAAACTTTTCAACCGCTGCATCTACGTAAGCTTTTACATCTTCTTTTTTAGATACGTCCGCTTTTACAAAGATGGCATCAACGCCTAATTTTTTAACAAGATTAACCGTTTCAGCTCCACCTTGTTCATTGATATCGACTACTACAATATTAATACCTTCTTTTGCTAATCGAACTGCAGACGCTTGTCCTAAACCGCTTCCACCAACAGTAATAACTGCTACTTTTGATTTTGTCATGTTAAACACACCATATGTAAGTTTTATTGTTGATTTATATTATTATGCTAACATAACGAAACCTTTAATCCTTTAAAAATGCTCAACTATTGTTGTTACATAAACCGTGTATTTAATAGATAAATTTTGATACCTATTTTAAAATTTGTCTATAGCTCCTTATATCATTGCAGATTATAGCGACGGTTTTATTGTGTCTATTTTGATATAGAAGAACGGTCTTTTAGATTTTAACTAGGTAACAAAAATGTTGTGAGCAGCTACAAACGTAATTTATTCCTCATATAGAAGCAGAGAACATCATAAAAAAGGGTAATAAAGGCGTAAAAGTGGCTATTACATCGAACGTAATAGCCTTTTTGAAAGAGGTGCTCATGATGATTGTCTGTGACTGCATGATTATTTTATTCAAGAAAAATGTAAATGACAGGGCGGTATAGAAATTCTAAAAAGCAAATACATGGTTACCTATAGTGGTGGAAACTGTACGGCTTCTTAGATAAGAGCTTGATGTTTTATCGGGATTGTAAAAAAACAATGCTCCATTTGTTGGATCTTCACCATTAATCGCACGTTTGGCTGCCTCGATATGTTGTGCGTTAGGGGTGGCAGTATTGATTGCACCAGTTTCTGCAGGTGTAAATTGATAATATCCATAGCTTTTTTCAAATAAAACATCTTTAACATTATTAGGAAATAAAGGACTTTTTACACGGTTCATAATAACAGCACCCACGGCAATTTGTCCTTCAAGAGATTCTCCTCTTGCTTCACTATAGATCATTTTTGCGAGCCAATCGACTTCTTCTTGGTTATATGTTGACTGTTGTTCTAATGGTTTAGACGGGGCCGTCGTAACGGTGGAAGGGATGCTCAATGTTTGTCCTATTTGTAAAATATCCGATGATAATTGATTCATCTTCTTAATGCCATCCACCGTCGTGCCATTCCGTGTGGCAATATTGTATAAAGTATCACCCGCAACAACTTGATATGTAGTATTAGTGGTTTGGGTTGGGGCCGATTTGCCGCCTCTAGGAATTGCCAACTCCTGTCCAACCTCTAGTAAATTAGAAGATAAGTTATTGGCTTTCTTGATCGCATCTACTGACGTGCCGTTCCGTTTAGCAATACTGTATAACGTATCCCCAGAAACAACCTCATGTATCGTTTCTGATGGTTGGGGAGGGGCTGATGAACCGCCTTTAGGAATTAATAATATCTGTCCAGCCTGTAAAAAATCTGAAGACAAACGATTGGCCTTTTTGATCGCATCCACTGTTGTACCGCTCCGTGTAGCAATACTATATAAAGTATCCCCAGAAACCACTTGATAGCTAGTTTCAGTGGTTTGGGTTGGTAGCGCTGTAACGCCAGAAGGAATTGTCAACGTCTGCCCAATTTGTAGTACATCCGAAGTTAAATGATTCGCTTCTATAATGGCCGCAACCGTTGTACCGTAACGTTTCGCAATACTATATAGAGTATCGCCTGCTAATACCTTATAGGACAAAGAGGTATTCTGTGATTGTGTAACGGTATTTTTTGCTGCAGAAGCTTTTTGTGAAGGAAGCGCACCAATTCCTAGCATAGATAACAGCATTCCACCAGCCATAATTTTACAGGTTTTAATTTTTAATAAAGGCAGCTTTGTTTTGATAAAGTTAATTGCTTCATTTGCCATACTGGAATCATTCATTTTAGACAGCGTTCCTAATTCTGCAGAGAACTCTGTTGCGTTTTCATTAAGATATAAGATTAGTTCAATTCCGTTTGTTGTCTCGATTATTTTATAATGAGTAAAGGTCTCCATGAAATTCACCCTCCAATTTCCTTTTTACTATCCCCAGATATTTCATTTTTTATATTCAACATGTCGCTTGTTAAGTAAATTTCGTGAGGGTGTTATCATAAGTAAATAGTCTTGTGTTAAAAAATGGGACAAAATATTCAATTTTCTAAAAGTGATAGAATTTTCAGTATTCTATCTTGATATGACTTATCTTGCTTAGTATAATGAAACAAACCTTCCCATAAATGAAGGTTGACCAACTAGTAAACGACGAACCCAGACTAGACAGAAGGAAATAGGTGTAATTAATCGATTTGAAGGAGGAGATTCTTCGTGAAAAATCAGGTCAAATTATTACCGTTTACCATTCAGTCAGTTGTAGATCAGACGAACGAAACACCAGAGGGAGTTCAATTGGTACAGGCACCATCATTATGGGAAGATAGCAGTCAGGGGGAAGGCATTGTTATTGCGGTCATTGACACTGGGATTGACATTTCACATCCGGATCTAAGGGATCGAATTATTGCGGGACGGAATTTTACAACGGATTATAATGGAGACTCCGACGTATTTGAAGACAATAATGGCCACGGCACACATGTATCTGGGACCATAGCTGCTAGTCTTAATAACGAAGGAGTTGTAGGGGTTGCTCCGAAGGCACAAATTTTAAGCTTAAAAGCTTTGACTGGAGAAGGGGCAGGTAATTATGAATGGATCATTGATGCCATTTACTATGCAGTTGAGTGGCAAGGTCCTAACAATGAAAGAGTTCGTGTGATTTCCATGTCTCTTGGTGGCCCTGAAGACGTACCTGAATTGCATCAAGCAATTCAACATGCAGTCAATCAGAACATATCTGTCGTTGTTGCTGCGGGGAATGAAGGGGATTCCCAGGAGGATACGTTTGAGTATGCTTACCCTGGCGCATATAACGAAGTAATTTCGGTAGGAGCAGTGGACATGGATTTGCAACTTGCTCCATTTTCTAACACACACACGGAAATCGATCTTGTGGCTCCTGGGGTAAATGTGCTTTCAACGTATATGAATCGAAAATATGCAAAACTAACAGGAACCTCAATGGCGGCTCCTCATGTTGCAGGTGCTATCGCACTAATTATTCTGTTAAGTGAAAAAGAGTTTGATAGAGCGCTAAGTGAAGCAGAGATCTATGCACAACTCATCAGACGAACTGTACCATTAGGTCACAGAAAAAGCGCCGAAGGAAATGGATTTCTCCATCTAAATGTAGTAGAGAAACTACATGATATACTTACTAAATCAAGCATGAATGTTATAAATTAACTGGAAAAAAGGCCATTCCATACCGTGGTTAGGGAATGGCCCCAAAGATTACATTATGTAAGGTAACTTAATAATCTATCTAAAGAGTAGATCTCGGCATATGGTTTTATTCCTGTATCATTTTTCTTCCTATAAGGATTGAACCATATGCCCTTTATATCTGCATTTTGACAACCACCAATATCCTTTTCTATGTCATCTCCAACGAATAATGAGGCTTCTGGTTGCACATTTAGCGTATTTAATGCTAATTCGAAAATGCGTTTGTCAGGTTTACTAAATCCCACTTCTTCAGAAATAATGATTAGATCAAAAAAACGATGTAAATTTGTGGTGAGTATCTTAGCTTTCTGCCTCTGAGTTGAGCCGTTTGTTATAATGGCAATCTTAACATGCTTCTTGATAGTATTTAGTATATTTAATGTATTTTGGTTTATAGAAAAACAATTAGGAAAATAATGATTCCAAAAATCTTGAATGGAATTGCGTGGCAATCTATAATTTGGTGGAAATTCATCAAAAAATGTTTCCAAAACCTTTGTTTTATCATCGTCGCCATAGCTTCTTTTGTCATATTCCTTGAACTTTTGCAGCATTTCGTTACCCGTTGAATCGTTTACACCCTCATAACACTTCTCTAAAATCGTTAAAAACAATTTATGTATTGCTTCATCCCTATTAAGTAAGGTGTCATCTAAATCAAAAAGCATTGCTTCATAACCCCTCAAATTTCTTCACAGCCTTTCCGTTCTTTAAAAATTCCTTATTATAAGTTTAACATAAAATTCTATATAATTTACCGAAAATTCACCCAATTGGTTGTGAGCAATCAGGCTTTTACAAGCCACTTGACATCGATTGTGTTATGTTAAAAGATTTTCAAGGCTACAGTGCTAACAACACCCCAAAAACNNAATAAATCATCATGTTTTTCCTCACTTTATAATATAATGATAGTATTGTCATAGGTGTAAATTCCTAAAAATAATCTCTGAATTGAAAAAACGAATAAAGAATAACCGATTAGATGGGAAATTCATCATAACTGGTTGCGATAATCATGGTGGGAGTATCGCGCAAATTTTGTTGAAATTTGGATGGTAATTATTAAAAAAAATGATAAAATTGGTATGAAGTGTAAAACAAGGAGGCGGTGTTTAAAAGATAGTTTTGTAATTTTAATGCTAGTAAACTAAAAAAAATTAGGGGGTATGTACATGTTTAAAAAGAAGTTTGCTTTGGGCCTAGCATCTTTACTTGCTGTAAGTACTTTACTTGCTGGATGCGGTTCCAGTGAAAAAGAAAAGAGTAGTGGAAATGTTGAAAAGTCTGATTTAAAAGTTGGTATGGTTACTGACGCGGGTACAATTGATGATAAATCATTCAATCAAGGTACTTGGGAAGGTATTCTAGCAGCGAAAGAGGAGCTTGGCATTCAAGAAAAGTATCTAAAGCCATCAGGTGAAATTGAGGCTGAATATCTAAAAGAAATTGGAAATCTTTATGATGCCGGTTACAAGTTCATAGTTACACCTGGTTTTAAATTCGAAACAGCGATATACCAAGCGCAATCAAAATATGAGGATGCTAAATTTGTTATTTTAGATGGTAATCCACATAAGGGTGACTTCGTTCCAGAAGTAGCTGATAACACAGTTTCTCTTTTCTTTGCTGAACATGAATCCGGTTTCTTAGCTGGAATTGCAACAGCCTTAGAAGTAAAAAAAGGTGAAGCTGGATTTATTGGTGGAATGGAAATCCCTGCTGTTCAAAAGTTTAACTGGGGATTCCAACAAGCTATAAAATATGCTAATGAAAATTTAGGTACGAATATTACGATTAAAGCAGAGAATGTAATTTATCAAGGTTCATTTGATGACGTTGCTGCTGGTCAGCAAATTGCTGCTCAAATGTATAATAAGGGTATTAATGTAATATTTGCAGCAGCTGGTGGTGTTGGTGTTGGTGCAATTAACGAAGCAAAAACACGAGCTTCTAAAGGTGAAGAAGTTTGGATCGTTGGTGTCGACGTTGACCAATATGCAGATGGGGAATATGCAGATGGTAAATCTGTCATACTGACATCTGCTGTGAAGAATTTGGCTAATGCAACGAAAGATTTAATCAAACAACAGTTAGATGGAGAATTCCCAGGAGGAGAAACACTCACTTATAGTGTTGAAAATGATGGTGTTGGAATCCCTGAGGAAAACCCTAACCTAAGTGACGATACAATTACCAAGGTTAAAGAGATTTATGGAAAAATTAAATCAGGTGAAATTGTAGTTTCAGATGAACAAGGTGATTTAATTAAGTAAAAAGTGAATAGGGTAGTTTTGGAGATGCAATTAGCTTACTAATTCGCATCTCCTTTTTTCATGGATAAACATAAAAATCCCTCCTATGCTTATTACATAGAAGGGGTCATATCAGGTTTGATGCGTTTATTTTATACTTACTTACCTGCCAGTTGAGCTTTTTTAGTATCAACCGTTTTAAGGTCAAAGCGATCTGCATTCATGACCTTAACCCAGGCAGCAATAAAGTCACGGACAAACTTCTCTTTGTTATCATCTTGAGCGTACACTTCTGCAAGGGAACGTAGAACAGAGTTTGAACCGAATACAAGGTCTACTCTAGTTGCAGTACGTACGACCTCACCCGTTTTACGATCACGGCCCTCATAGACGTTCTCCCCTACAGGCTTCCATTGCACTCCCATGTCGAGCAAGTTCACAAAGAAATCATTTGTAAGTTGTTCTACACGATCCGTGAAAACGCCGTGCTGTGAGCCACCATAGTTTGTACCTAGAACACGCATACCACCAATTAGAACAGTCATTTCTGGTGCAGTAAGGCCAAGGAGTTGAGCCTTATCAACTAGAAGTTCTTCTGGACTGACACTAAATTGCTCCTTTTGATAGTTGCGGAAGCCATCAGCTTTCGGTTCTAGTACATCAAAGCTTTCTACATCCGTTTGCTCAAGTGTTGCATCTCCACGTCCAGGCTCAAATGGAACTGTTACATCAAAGCCTGCATCTTTTGCAGCTTTTTCGATTGCGGCAGAACCACCTAGCACAATCAAATCAGCCAGGCTGATATCGATACTTAGATCTTGTTGAATACCCTCTAATACTTGGAGCACTTGTGCAAGTTGTTCTGGTTGGTTCACTTCCCAATCCTTCTGTGGTTCTAAGCGGATGCGTGCCCCATTTGCACCACCTCGATGATCAGAGCCACGGTACGTACTTGCAGAAGCCCATGCAGTTGTTACAAGCTTACTAACTGTAAGTCCGGAGTCTAGGATTTTTGCTTTTATTTCGGCTATTTCAGTATCTGTTAAATCATAATTACCAGCTGGCACAGGATCTTGCCAGATGAAATCTTCTTCTGGAACCTCTGGGCCAAGATATCTTGCTTTAGGACCCATGTCACGGTGGATTAGCTTGAACCATCCACGAGCAAATGCATCTGCAAATTCAGCTGGATTTGCATGGAAACGACGAGAAATTTTCTCGTATTCTGGATCAAAGCGCAATGCCATATCTGCAGTGGTCATCATTGTTGGAACTTTAATGGATGGGTCCTCTACATCTGGTGCAAGATGCTCCTCGGCAGGATCAACAGCCAGCCATTGCCATGCGCCTGCAGGACTCTTTGTCAGCCACCACTCGTATCCAAACAATAGATCGAAATAACCATTATCCCACTTGGTTGGATTAGCGGTCCATGCACCCTCAATACCGCTACCGATTGTGTCACGACCGTAGCCTTTGCCGTGAGAACTTTGCCAGCCTAAGCCCATTGCTTCAATAGGAGCGGCCTCTGGCTCTGGACCCACATGGGAAGGATCTCCTGCACCGTGTGACTTACCGAAAGTATGTCCTCCTGCAATAAGTGCAACAGTTTCAGCATCGTTCATTCCCATTCTTGCAAAGGTTTCACGAATGTCCTTCGCACTTGCAATAGGATCTGGTTTCCCATTTGGACCTTCTGGGTTCACATAAATAAGTCCCATTTGAACAGCAGCAAGTGGATTTTCTAGGTCACGTTCGCCTGTATAGCGATTATCGGCAAGCCATTCTGTTTCAGCACCCCAATAGATATCTTCTTCAGGATGCCAAATGTCTGGGCGTCCTCCTCCAAATCCAATGGTTGGACCACCCATATCTTCGATGGCAACATTACCAGCTAGAACAAGCAAGTCTGCCCAAGAGATCTTATTCCCATACTTTTGCTTAATTGGCCAAAGGAGTCGTCGTGCTTTATCAAGGCTAACGTTGTCTGGCCAGCTGTTGAGTGGCGCAAAGCGTTGATTACCAGTTCCGCCACCACCTCGACCATCACCAATACGGTATGTACCAGCAGCATGCCAAGACATACGAATAAAGAATGGACCATAATGTCCATAGTCAGCAGGCCACCAATCTTGACTATCCTTCATTAGAGTACGAAGATCTTGTTTTAGAACATCGTAATCTAACTTTTTAAATTCCTCCGCGTAATCAAAGTCATCTCCCATAGGGTTCGATTTTCTGTCATGTTGATGGAGAATATTCAGGTTTAACGCATTTGGCCACCAGTCTCGATTTGTAGAACCACTTGATTTTGTACTAGTAGCGCCCCCATGAAACGGGCATCCTCCGATGTTTGCAGTGTCTTTTGTATCCATTTTTTTACATCTCTCCTTCTGTGAAATTAGTAATTTAAATCTATACATCTAGTTTTAAGAAAACTAGGATGATCACACTTTTACCTTGTGACTATTACAAAGAAGAAGGGCTGAATTGAAAGAAATATAGAATTTGGAAATTCTAGAGCATCAGGACTATTTTATTTAGATGCCTAGCAAATTATGAAAGAAACATGAGTCTTAACAATGAAGTAAATTCGTAGAGGAAAGTAAAACTATGTAACAGACATTAGAAGAATAAATGATTGTAAGTTAACTAGAAAAATTATAATATTTTGTATATTACCATTATAATGATAATGATGAAAATAAAGCAAGTCACTAGCCTACAAATTACAATTACACCCTGTATTTTCCTTAGGTTATTTCGAACGGAGGTGTACTACATAATATGAATTAGTAGGGGTTATAAACAAAGTAAATCAATGAAATGGAGAATCATGAAAATGCCAGATATAAACCATCAAACCTATATTAAAGTACCTTTAGAAAAGGATGTATAAAACAATTTCAACATATCAAGGCTGGAATGCTTGGTTTACCGATAACACATCTTTAGAAATATACCCGGATGGAACTGGTGAAATCAGATTGAGATGGACAAATTTCGGAACTGAAAATGCAAATATTGAAGATGGTGGAAAAATACTTGAAGCAACTCCAAATAAAAGATTTGTTTTTGAATGGTCCCCTGGTGAGCAAAATTCAAAAGTCACTTTTAATCTTGAACCTTATAAAGATGGAACATTAGTCGTTCTTAATGAGACGGGCTATACAAATTCTGAAAAAGACATAAAAGCTTGTATTGGATGTGCAGTAGGCTGGGGAGAAGCACTAACTCTTTTAAAGATATACTTAGAGCATGGAATTGTGTATAAACGGGATTTGTAATCAAAAATTTGCAGCTTCAGGCTAGAAGTTAGAAGGAGAAATATTGAAATGGATACATTAGTTCTTACACGAAAAGAAATAGAATCGTTGTTAAATCCAATAGAATTATATCCAGCTTTAAAGTCAGCTTTTTGTTCATACTCATTGAATCGAAAATTTGCAGCCCAAAGAGCTCGTTCTACCTTACCTAAGGAAAGTACGAGTGCAATGATTCTATTTCCCGGTCTTAGTTCAGATATTCCGGCATATACAGTCAAAAACCATTCTAAGTTTCCAACAGAATCAACCGCTATAAAAGGAGTCATTAATCTTCATGATCTAGAAACAGGGCAGTTATTAGCAATTATGGACTCTACATATATTACAGCAGTGCGCACAGGGTTATCAGGTGCAATGGGTACTCATATTTTAGCTAGAGAGAACGCAAAGAATATTTGTATTATTGGTGCAGGAGTTCAAGGGAAGCTTCAACTTCGTTCACTTCAATATGTTAGGGATTTTTCAAAAGTCTTTGTTTATGATACATCTATTGAAAAAGCTAAATCCTTTGTTGAAGAGATGCAAGAAGAATGTAAGATATCAATGGTTATTTGCAATAGTATAGAAGAAGCTGTAAGAGAATCAGATATTATTATTACTGCAACATGGGCCAGAGAACCTTTCATTTTTTCAAATATGATTAAAAAAGGAGTTCATATCACATCGTTAGGTTCAGATGAGCCTGGTAAATGTGAAGTTAGTGCGGAGTTAATACAGCAATCACTATTTGTTTGTGATGACCGTCAACTTGCTGTGCAAACGGGGGCCATTGGAGGAGTAGGATTATCTGAAGATTCCATTCATGCTGAAATAGGTGAGGTTATCACTAACGACAAATTAGGGAGAAAAAACGATGAACAAGTGACAATATATGGTTCAGTCGGATTAGCATTTCAAGATTTAGTAGGTGCTTGGCATGTTTATCAAAAAGCAAAAAAATTTAAAATAGGGCGTTATATAAATTTTTTAGATTAATCGAGACTCAAGGGAAGGATAATTATCGTTGAAGGAGCTAGTAAAATGATCATAATGATAAACGGAGCTTTTGGAGTAGGTAAAACGACAATTGCGAAAGTGCTTCAAAAAGAAATAAAGAATAGTATGTTATACGATCCTGAAGAGATAGGTTTCATGTTAAGAAACGTAATTCCAGACGAAATAAAAAGACTTGAAGCAAAAACAGGCGATTTTCAAGATTTGCATTTGTGGAAAGAATTAACTGTTGAGGTAGCAAAACGGATAATTGCAACATATAAAATGAACCTTATTGTACCTATGACAATTCGTAAACCAGAATACTTTCAAAATACATATTATGGTTTCAAAAATATCGATGAGCAAACATATCATTTTTGTTTGACAGCTAGTAAAGAAACTATTTATGAAAGGCTAAGGCAACGTGGTGAAGAAGAAGGAAATTGGTGTTTTCAACAAACGGAGAAATGTTTGGAAGCATTTAAGGAATACGACTTTGGAGAGTACATAGACACTGAAAAGGTTAGCATCAATGTCATTATTGACAATATTAAAGCAAAGCTAGCTATTTTTTAGAGGTAATATTGTTTAATAGAGCGGGATCTTACCCGTTTTTTTATTGCAAACTTATTAATATATTGAATAAAATACTAGTGACTCACATAATTATTGATAATTGAATACTTTTGAAATATTGTGTAGGTTATTTTAGAATGGAGCTTCAATGAATTGAAAGCGCTTTAAATACTAATTGGGAGGTTTTATTATGTCAAATTTTGATGTAGCACAATTAGCACACGTAGAACTATATTCTCCAAAGCCAGAAGAGACGCTGAAGTTTTTTACCGATTATCTTGGCTTGCAAATTAGTTGGAGAGAAGGCCAGTCTGTTTATCTAAGGGCATATGAAGATTTTTATCATCATACCTTAAAAATTACCGAAGCTAAGGAAGCGGGTATGGGACATGCTGCCTGGAGGACTAGCTCTGAAGCTGCATTATATCAAAGAGTACAATCCCTTGAAAAAAGTGGATATGGGAAGGGTTGGATTGACGGAGACCATGGACATGGTGCTGCGTATCAGTTCCAAACACCGGATGGACATAATATGGAACTTCTTTGGAATGTTGAGTATTTTGAAGCTCCAGACGATCAAAAGACAATGCTGAAGAGCCGCCCACAAAAAAGGCCAAACATCGGGATTCCAGCTAGACGCTTAGATCATATTAATCTAATGTGTGAAAATGTTACAAAAAATAAACATTTCATGGCTGATGAATTAGGCTTCAAGCTTCGAGAAAATATTATCATGAATGATGGGGCCGAGATGGGTGCATGGATGAGTGTTAGCCCACTTGTGCATGAAATTGCGCTTATGGGAGACCAAAGTGGTGAAAGAGGAAGATTCCATCATGTTGCGTATTGGTATGGATACCCTCAACATTTAATGGATCTTGCAGATTTACTAGTAGAAAATGGTTTTCAAATCGAAGCTGGGCCAGGGAAGCATGGGATAAGTCAGGCGTACTTTATGTATGTTTTTGAGCCAGGCGGAAACCGTGTTGAGTTGTTTGGAGATACCGGTTATTTAATATTGGATCCAGATTGGAAAACAATTACTTGGAAAGAGGAAGAATTGGATAAGGGTATTATTTGGTATGGTTCTCCACTCCCTCAAGAATATTTCCTTTATGGGACACCGGATAGATCATCCGTTAAAGTAAAATAAAGTGAGAACCTAGATTCTCATTCTGAGTTTGTTGTAAATACATAAAACCGAATTTGCGGAGTTTAGTTTGCAAAGATCATCAAATGATGGTCTTTATTTTTTTGAGGGTGAAATCTGGAATATTATGCTAATATTAAGCTAAAATCATCTTGATAGGGGTACTAAAAGACGGGACCATGACCAATTGTTCATCTTCAACGCTTATAAGGAGATGATATTAGAAAAATGAGGGGATATAATGGGGATTTTTGAAATAATCATTATTATGCTTGTATATGGCGGTCTATTTTTATTTACATTGCAATCCATTTCTTCAAAAAATAAAATATCAGTTTATGTAAAATCAGTATTCCTAATTATTTTGTATGGTTTTATTTCTACTATCATTTGGTTCACTTTCAAAGCGGAAGAATATCATATTAATAACCATAGCGGATATGAACCGATTAGTTATACAGGTGAGGCAATTTTAATGATAGTTGGTTTAAGCATCTATAGCTTACTACTATTAATGTTTATTCTGAAAAGAAAGAGGCATTCGATTGATTCTTAATGTTGTGATACTAATGTTAATAAAGGTATTTTTGGAATATGATGTGATCCAAAAACTATACACATTCATGTGGTTAAATACCCTCGCTAAACAACATGAATTACAACTATGTATGTTGAAGGGGTGTGAAATTTGAAAACGAGAAAAGATGCGATTAAATACTGTTTGAAATTGGAAAACACATATGAAGATTATCCATTTAATGATAAGAATTGGACATTAATGCGACATAAAGATAACAGGAAAGTATTCGCGTGGATATTTAATAAAGATGACCATATTTTGATTAATCTGAAATGTGAACCTGATTGGTTGGATTTCTATCGACAGAATTACCCTTCAATAGTTCCTGCTTTTCACCTTAATAAAGATCATTGGAATTCCATCATTCTTGATGGAACAATTCCAGAGGGTATTATTTATGACCTGATTGGACGTAGCTATCATTTAACAAAACAAAAATATAAGTCCAGGTAATCTCCAACTCATACTGAAAAAAAGGCGAAATCTATACATACACCCAAAAAAAGTGAAAATTTATCCTAATTAAGTTTTATCATGAAATTTACTAATAGCAGCAGTTGCGACCGCTGATGCAAAATCGCCAATTACACGTAAAAGTCCAATAATAATTTCCATTAAAACAACTCCTCTGGATATTAGTCTATTATATACCAAATAAAGGGAGTTTAGTTAGGGTTTGATAAATGGAAACAGTACATAATGAACAAACCGTACTGGTTAATTTAATAAAGTTGATTTTTTAGGTCGATAAAAAGAAGGAATATAATGGAAAGTGTCGAAATAGGAATATAGACAGGTAACGACAATAAATCGAAAGGAGGCATAAGACAGTGGATAAATTATGGAATAACTCTTCAAAATAAAATTTTTGAGGAGGAAATATAAGTGAAAATTAACTTTAATAATAGTAAAAAGATAAATATAGAACAATTGGAAAAATTATACAATGATGTACAATGGTATGCTTATACAAATGATTTAGAAGTTCTTCAACAAGCCTTGTTCGAGTCGTTAGATGTTTTATCTGCGTGGGATGGAGAAGAATTAGTAGGTTTAATACGGGTTGTTGGTGACGGATTAACAATCATTTATATTCAAGATATACTAGTATTAAATGCTTATCAAAATCAAGGAATTGCTTCTCAACTAATACAGCAAATTCTGAATAAGTATAGCAATGTTCGTCAAAAAGTCCTATTAACGGAAGAAGCACCAGACGTAAGGCACTTTTATGAAAAGAATGATTTCCACTCTTGCGATAAGGGTTCTACAGTTGCGTTTGCTAAGTTTAATTAGAGTTATTCATTCGAATATTAGTTAACTAACAAATGTTGCACTTTTAAATTAGGTGCAACATTTGTTTAACTACATTGCGAGAGTTTGTAAAAATATTTTCTTAAAGGGCGCTAATCTTCAAGAAGGAGAAGTGCTTTTTTTGCTGTAAAATGATGTAAGTAGGGATCATCAAATGATGGTCTTTATTTTTTGGGGGAAATGGTTGGAATATTATGTTAATATTTAATTGGTAAATATTTGAGAAAAGATTGGTTTTTTATACAGGACAAGGGGGAAAGATGGCTTTATTATTTTGGATAACTGTCGGCTTTATCATCATGGGATTTATTGTTCTCGTTTTAATAAAAAGAAATATCGAAAGTAAGGAAAGTTTATCTTCTCAACACACTGTTTGGTGGATTGCAGGAACCACAGTTTGGGGAATTGTGAATATCATACTTCTAGTGTGGTTGCTAACAAAAATTTTATGAGTATTTGATGATATCTAAAAGAGGAGTAATATGGTGGACAAATTGAATGAAAATGAAATTTTGCAAAAAGTAAAGCTCGTTTTTCATATTTTAATCTTTTTAATAGGTTTTATAAGCGTTGTATTACATATCGTCTATTCTCCTGCACCTTGGGTATCTACAACAAAATTTACAATTCATTCAAATCTTATTGTTTCCTTAACTTTCTTATTAAGCAGTTTATTAATGTTAATGAGGAAGAAACAGATTCCCATGTTGGATTTTCTTAAAAACTGTTCCATTATTTATATGGCTGTAAATATACTTACCTATCATTTTCTTCTCGCAAGTGGTGGGGAATATGATGGAATTCGGATTATTTCCAACTTCACTCTTCATTACTTAATGCCGACACTAGTCTTTTTTAATTGGCTCATATTTGAAATTAAGAAAAAATACAGTTATAAGTTCATCTTCTGTTGGATGATTTACCCTTTATTTTATACGGTTGTTTCATTGATAAGAGGCTTGTTTGATGGTTTTTATCCTTATTTCTTTTTAAATCCTAAAGGAGAAATTCCAGTAGGTGTTGGCAGTTATACTAATGTTGCAATGTTCATTGCCGCTTTTTTATTTGTTTTTATCAATCATGGATTTGTATTGGTCGCTTTAAATAGATTATTTCTATATATTAATAAAAAATCGATCAATCAAGCAAACATCATGTAAGTAAACCGATGATAAAAAATAGAGGTTATCAGAATTAAAGAAGGGAAGAATCCTTTTGGTACAAAAGATACTGGAATTACTTAATAGTATATATCCTGTAAATTTAACTAAAGTTGAATCGGTGACTAATGAGATGTTTAGGTGTACAGCTGCAGAAGGTTATTACTTCGCGAGAATTACAAATTATAAAAGTTATGATGAACAGTTAGAAGAAGTTAATTATACGGATTTCTTATTTAAAGAAGGATTAGGTGTATCTCCATCCATATCTTCAGTAAATGGTAATGTAGTAGAAAATATTACTCTCGGCAACAAAGAAATCTTAACAGTTCTTTATAAAGCAGCTCCTGGAGTACACCTACCAAGAAATAAATGGAATGCAGGTGTATTAGAAGAATTAGGTCGGCAAATCGGGAAATTACATCGTCTGTCCAAGAAGTTTGAAGAAATATATCCAATTAGATATGTCAACGATTGGAATGATAATGAGGAATATGGTTTTCTTAAATATATTCCTAAAGAAGAAAGTGCTATTAGACATATAGCACAAGATGTTTTATCAACAATAAAAATGATCCCTAAAAATAATTCGAATTATGGATTGTTACACGGTGATTTGTGGTTAGAAAATATATTGGTTGATAACGAATCGAATTTGGCAATGGTCGATTTTCAAGATTGTGAGAAACATTTTTATATTTTTGATTTAGCTGTTCCAATCTATAGTGCGTTGGAGTATTCGTTTGTAGGTGGAGGTAACATAGTTGAATATGGACGGGGTATTACAAAAGCAATCATCGAAGGATACCAAGAGGAAAATGAACTGCCCCCTGAAATGCTAGAAAAACTTCCACTATTTATAAAATTAAAAGAAGTATTTGAATACAGCTTAATGCACATGTACTGGAATAAAGAAAAGTTAACTGAAGCACAGATAAGAATAATGAACCATTATAGAATGAGACTTGAACTTAATCATTCCATTCTTACTATTTAACCTAAACTATTTCTAAGGGAAATTAACATGTCATTGTAAAGTCATAAGTGTTAATAATAACAAGAAAAGAGGCTCCAGAATGAATTGGATATACCTTGTATTTTTATTTGTTATGATAGGGTTTGGACTTTGGGGATTGGTAGCTAGAGCGAAATGGTTAGAGGAGCAATCTAATAAAATACGAAATGAAAAAAATTCAAACAGATAATAGGAGAGAGTAGCGATTGCTGAACAAGGCAGTCGCTTTTTCTGTTTTTGGAGCAGCAAAGTTTTGTGGGTATTTGGAATATTATGTTAATATGAATGTTAGATTGAAAAAACAAACAAATCATCAAAAGGGAAGGACTTTGCATACTTGGAAAAAAGGATCGTTTTTGTTTTATTCAAGAACGCTTTGAAAAATTGAAAACGAATCAAAATCTTTTATTAAAAGTAGTTAAAGGTGGGAATCACAATTTAGAGCCTGATAATGAACCGTTGAAATCTATTGAACTAATAAAAAGTGTAATTTCTGATATGAGTGTGTTTTAAAAAATTACCGTTGTGTCAATTAGAGGTAGAATAAATTGAAAAGGAGGTCGGACAGTGGAATTTATAATAACCTTTGTCATAATAATCATAGCTATTACTTGTGTTTCAATTGACGGGAAGTTAAGGAAAATCACTGAACAAAAAGAACAAATCATCGATTTGCTAAAACAAGGAAAAGAAATATAAGGGGAACGAATTTGTATGATTAAAGGAATTCATAGATTATATGTTCAAGATGATTCAATTCATAATGTATATGTGGCCATATCAAATAGAGGAATATATTGTTCCCAGGGTGATAAAGGTCCTCGTTTAATAAATATACGTTCAATGACGAAAAGTATTGTTTCACTTTTAATTGGTATTGCCTTAAAACAAGAATATATAGAGTCACTTGAAACTCCGATTCATCACTTCCTACCTAATGCTCCTAGCCAAATATCAATTAGAGATTTACTTACAATGAGTTCTGGCTTCGATATCGATGACAAAGACTTATATGGATTGGTTCAAAAAAGTAATGATTGGGTAAGAGATATTTTAAACCTTCCAGTAAAAGGAAGAGGTACATTTAGATACAAAGGAGTTGATTATCACCTCCTATCTGCAATTATAAGTAATTCAACTGGTTCAACGTTGTCCCAATTTGCACAGAAAAATCTTTTTTCACCACTCGGAATTACAGATGTTGAATGGGAAAGTGATCCCCAAGGTATAACTGTCGGGAGTTCCGGTTTAAAGATAACATTTAATAATTTAATAAAAATATCTCAAATACTTGTTAATAATGGTTTAGAACATACAAATGAAATTATACCTAATGATTGGATCAAGGTGTCTACTACCAATGGTATCCCAACAAATATAAGCTACGGTGACTATGGTTTTGGCTGGTGGATAAAAACGTATAAGGAAAGTAAAGTTTTTCGAGCTTTAGGTTCAGGTGGTCAACAAATTCTCATTTATCCGAAGGAAAGAATTTCAATTCTTGTAACTGCTGACCCAAAAACGTTTAATCACTTAAAGAGTGAAGCATTATCAAATAAGATTCTTGATACAATTACTAAAAATAGATAGTCTGCTTTAATGTAAGCGATTGTTTATGTTCGGGAGAGTGAGTAACGTGGTACTTCTGGATGAGGTAGTAAATACATTAGATGAAGAGTTTAATATAAAGTCCTTTGGTAAAGACCCTGCATTTAGTCGATTTATACCTAATGTCTATGATGCTGTACAGTTCGATTGGAAATCTATGTTTGAGGATGATTTCGCTGAATTGTTTAATGGCCTCATGCTGAAGGGTTCCTCTGAAATAAGTAAGGTTTTTCTGGCTGTGTTTCCAACTGATTATGTTTTAGAGAGATTCATAAACGAAAGTACTGAAGGTGATTTGTTATTTATGCATCATCCTCTGCTAATGGAATGTGGAGACCCAAATGGAAAATGGGGTAAAGGCTTTGTTCCAATCAAAGAAGAGTTTATAAATAAAATAAGGGATAATAACTTATCTGTTTATACTTGCCACATGCCCTTAGATTATCACAAGCAGTTAGGAACAAGTGTATCGATAGCCAAAGCGTTAAATGCCAATATTGTTGACGGTTTTTTACCAAATGAACAAGGTGACAATCTTGTCTTAATTTGTAATGTTGAAGAGACGAATACTGATGATTTAGAACAGAACTTAAAAGAAATCTTTGAACTTTCCTATGTTGATTTTGAAGGTAAGCGTTTAAATCAAATCCATAAAATTGCAATTGTTGCTGGATGTGGGGATAAGGTTGAATGGATGAAAGAAGCGGAAAACAGAGGTGTTCAAGCTTATATCACAGGTGAAATTCATTGTCATATTGATACCGATTATGGAAAAATGAAATATGAAAAGATGATGGGTTACGTAAATGACACAACTATGTCGCTTATTGGCGTATCACATTCAGCATCAGAATATCTTGTAAAAAAGACATTAATAAAAGATTGGTTTGAAAGCACCTTTGGTCTTAAAACGATCATACTTCCACAGGAAAAATGGTGGCTATAACAGGTTTTGTGAAAAATGTCCAAAGATTAAATCGCTTGTTTTTTGAAAATATTGAAAAATGGACTAGGCTTGTTAAGAAATTTTTTAAAACAGAGATGACGAATATAGAAATAATTATGTTTATAAATAAGGTGGTTATATGATGTCAACTGTTTATCGTTCGAATACATATATTCCAGAATTAGTTCAGACAAGCAAGAATTTAGCTAAAAGAAATTGTTTTGAGCATTCCTGTTCAGACGAGGCGGGAAGGTTATTATCAGTTCTTGTGGGACAAATCACGACAGGAAAAATCCTTGAAGTTGGCACTGGTTATGGTGTGGGGAGTTCTTGGATACTTTCATCTATGGCTCCAACAGTAAAATTTACTTCAGTTGATCATTCAGGAGAAAAAATTGATGCAGTAGCTAGTAATATCAGACATAACCATGCAGAATTCATTTGCGGAGATTGGAAGGAGGCTATTGCAAAAGGTCCTTTTCAGTTTGTTTTTGCGGATGCAGCGGCTGCAAAAACGTTTGAAGGAGAGCTACTATTCAATACACTGGAAATCGGTGGAATGTTATTCATGGATGATTTTACCCCTGAAGAATATTTTCCAGAAGAGTGGAGAGGTAAACCCGATAAAGTTAGGGAATATTGGCTAAATCATAACGGATTGGTTGCAACGGAAATTTACTTAACACCAACCTCATCTGCTATCCTTGCAACTAGGGTTAAATAAATCATTTCCATTCCCTGAATATGAGGTAGTTAAGTGAAATTAGGATTGAAACTAGATGAAGTATGATTAGAGAGGGCATACCCAGAATGACAGAAAGATTTCCTTTAATTGAACAAGATATACAATATGAACGCCTTTCAAGGCAAATCGAATTGAACATATAGGTAGAATATAAGGATATATAGATTGTATTTAGAAGGAGAGTTACTATAATATGGGTCATAGTATTGGACTTTCAGGAAGTGTAATTATGTCAGATCCTGAAAAGTTCCCTTTATTATTTAGTAAGAAAAATGTAAATCATATTGAGATTGGTGAGTTTCCAAGCGAAGAGTCTTTTAATTATTTTTTAGAACTATTAAATGAAAAAAATGTAACATTCGGTCTACACTCTCCGCTATACAGAAATCAAAGTAAATATGATTTATTGGAAATGGTACATTATGAACCTGAACAGGCTTGGGAACAGTTTGAATCAGAAGTTAAATTTATGTCCCAGTTGGGGGCTGCGTACATTTTAGTGCACTTTCCTTANNTATTCTATAGATATTGTGTGTGAACCGAAACTAGGTCTTAACAGATCTTCGTTTGGAATTAGAGCACTTGATAAGTTTCCAATTGAAATTTGGGACAATTATGGAATAAAACTTTGCATTGACATAGGGGATTATTTATTAGCGACTGGCGATAATGTGATGGATTATATGGAGAAGTGGAAGAAGCATATAAAGGTTGTCCATTTACACAATGTAGAGTTTCACAATAATAAATACATTTGGGTACCTGTTCACCCGTCACATGAAATAGACAATTTACATTTTAGAGTAAAAGATTTAATACGTAAACTTTCCTTTAATTCGGATGTGTTTTTTGTTTTTGAACATACGCCACATACAAACCCAACAGAAATATTTGTCAATGAGGGAATTAATTGGGTGAAGGAAATAATTGGAAGTTAACCGAAAATATGATTACGAACGGGAGCGATGATCAAAAAGGATTATCGCTTAT
>NZ_JBALOP010000076.1:0-2425 GCF_036962685.1 Bacillus sp. JJ1566
ACTGGTGGAAAGCAAAGGGTGGTATTAAAACGATAACTAATAATGGGCTAGCTTTTGCTTTTGGACCTTATTTCATAGGGAACCTTTGGATATTTCGTTTAACTTATGGAAAGTTTTGGTTATACACTCTTCTTAATTTAATTTTAGATTGGATACTTGCATATCCATTAAATACATTTTTTGAAAAAATTAATCTCTATAAATTAAAGAAAATTAAACCAATTCATCTTTTTTTATTTTCGTTGGGTTATTCATTTGTGAATTATGTTTTCCAATTAATCTTAGATAAAAACCAACCACCGATCAACAAATACACCAAAGACAGAAAGGGTCTTAGGGATTGCTAGAAAGGCTGCCGTCTTTAGGCAGCCAGTTCTTGAGTTAACGCACCCGTGGATATAAATGCATCATTTTTATAATAGTACATAAATGCTTCAAACAATTCGAACTGTGAGTATTGTTGAAGTTGCTGCCTTGCATTGTTTATAATATCCTATATTGTAGCTACATCAAATACGTAAATTAAACTGTTTTCAACTGCAAATTTAGGACTATCACCATCCTCTGCTAATTCATTTTCATCAAGTTCATCCCAGTTATTAGTGTCATTCGAAACATCCTTTTCGTTCCCTTCCTCTACAAACCTACACCGCTAGTTTTAAAAAAAGCTTTTTATTAAGTTACCTCCTCGATTAAAACTGCTTTATTCTTTTCCACATATTCAATAAGTAAATCAAACAAATTCCTATCTTCAGAATATATATAAAGTCGGATAGCTATTTCACTGATTTCCTCAGCCATTTCTGAATAGTCTGGTCCGTGTGTCTTGTTAAAGTTTGTTCTAGAATACTCTTCCTGATTGTTAACATCAGTCCCCAAATTCATTGTTGTAATTCCATTATGGATAATAATTGATCTGATTTCCTTCAGAATAATATAATCTTCTACCGCTTTAATCTTGCATAAAGTTTCAATAGTATCATCTAAGAATAACCCAGTTGAATTTTCCAAAAAGCCTAATATACCCTGCATAGTAAGTTCGGTATCTAAATTGATTATGAGAATAATATCCCTAATGACTTCTGGCAGCTTGTAAAAGGTATTCTTTTCGGTTAAATGAAGACTTTCCTCTTTATATAAATTGGAAGCCACTTCTTCTATAATCTTTTCACTAGATTCCTTTATTAGTGAACTTAAGGAAATTAAAGGTTTTAAGATTTCCATACGTTCATTCACCTTTTTACCTCCTTCTTAAGCTAAATTGCCCCATCGTTTAAAATTCAACAAAAGAGCGTCAATCCCTTTTTAGATTAACGCACCCGTTAGTTATATAATTGCATAAGTCATAATTTCATACGTTTTCGTTCTAAAAATATAGGTGCTATATTTAGCAAGATAGAAACAATTGTCAAAAACCAAAATGCCCTTGCCATACCAGGTATTACATCCGATAAAGCGGCCCAATCTTCCACTTTTACCCACCGATTTAGATTACTGTAATCTGCACAAATTGTTAATGCTGTAAATGATAATGCCATCGCCATAGCAAGCTTATAATCCTTTCCTGCTACATACAAAGAAAGATTTATAACAGTTACTACTGTTGCAATAACCCCTAATATTAACCACATAACTTATACCCCCATTTATTTTTATTTATGTCGTGTAATAATACTAATGTGCATCATCTCAATTTTTTGCATTACTTTTTTATTTGACATTAATACTTAAAATCTTATTTTATAGTAAATGCTCTTCCTTTTGTGATATCTTATTGAACTAACCTGCCCAGATAGTTCAATAACTTCAACAAAAAAGTGCATTAATCCTTCTTGGATCAACGCACCCGTTAATTTAAGTAGAATCCTTCACAATCTCTCCGAAGGGAACCCGTTCTTTGAATAAGAAAAAAATAAATCTTATTGCTGTTTGTTGATTATTAGGCTTTTGGCTTTTCGTATAGATTCTTTATATCCTTCAGGTACATTAATGTTTTCTATTCCCTCCAAATTTACCCACCTAAATTCTTGATGTTCTTCACTGATTAAAATATTTGAAGGATTATCACACTCACAAAGATAAGTTACAATAAATACAAACTTTCCTTTCAATACTTCAAACACCCAAGAATCAATGATATTTTCCACAGTACAATTTATCCCTAGTTCTTCTTGTACCTCTCTTACTAAACATTCTTCTGGTTTCTCATATTCCTCAATTCTTCCACCAGGTAATTCCCATTCATTTCTCTCATTTTTTAATAATAATACATTTTCATTATTAATAATGATTCCCTTAATTGAAATGGAAAGTTTTAAACTCAAGAAAAAACCTCCTTTTAATTAATACTTCATACAACTAAAATTCTATGAGGAGAATAATTGTCCTTCTTAAGTTAACCTGCCACGTTAGCATTCCTGTAGAT
>NZ_JBALOP010000077.1:0-8550 GCF_036962685.1 Bacillus sp. JJ1566
AAAATGTATAATCCGAATATTTTCTACTATATGCTGAGTTAACAATAACAGATATTTCAAAATTTTTTGATTCATTTTTGTAATTAAAGTTACTATACTTCCTTATTCAAAAAAATAAATGGACTTATCCCAAAGAAATTAAAGGAATTAGAAAATCATTAGAATAAGACTTCGTAGTACTAAAATTGGGATTAATACCAATAATTCAACGAATATGATGAGCAGCAATTCCATAAAAAACTCCCTAATATCATGAACTGCACCAAAATTGTTGGCAAATAATCTAACAATGGCGGTACAGTTTTTTATATACGCAACTGTGAAAGAAGCAATACAAGAGATATATCACCCATCATAAAGGGCGTTATAAACAACGTAACATGAAAAAACTTGATAAGAAAGGCTTTAGTCATGATCCGAAGACTGTCCTCAAGCTAATGAACCAGCAGCTTGCGATCAAGTGCCAGGTTCGAATAAAGAAATATAAGTCGTATCGTGGAAATGTAGGAAAAGTGGCACCAAATGTGATAAATCGGGATTTCCAAGCCAACAAGCCTAATCAGAAATGGATAACAGGCGTAACAGAATTTAGCCTTTTCGGACAGAAAATCTTTCTATCACCTATTTCTGATTTGTTCAATAAGTAAAGTCATCTCGTATACAGTTAAGGCTCGTCCCTCTTATGATTTAGTAAGCCACATACTTGAACAAGGCTCTAGAAGTATTAAGTCCAGAGAATAAGTTAATTCTCCACCCAGATCAAGGATGACATTACCAGATGATCAAGTACCAGAAAACTCTTAAAGACCGGAATATTACACAAAGCATGTCCCTAAAGGGAAACTGTCTCGATAAGGAGTTATTGAGAACTTTTTTGGTATCCTTAAGACAGAACTCCTCTATCTACGGGATTTTGAAAGTATAGAGCATTTTGTAAAGGAATTCCATGATTATGTTTACTACCACAACTATATCCGTATGAAGACAAAATTAAATGACCTGAGCCCAGTAGAATACCGCTCTCAGGTCCAACAGGTTACATAATTATAAAATGTCTAACTTTTTTAGTTCACTTCCTCGATGGGGAGTCACTTATGCTTTATTTACCATTCACCCATAGCGCAATGGCTCCTGCTAAACCTGCATTGTCGCCAAGTCCTGGCAAAACGATGTAATGATCAATATTTTCTGGTGTTAATTCAGGAACAGCAACATACCCATTTAACAGTTCCAATACCTGCTTCCGAACGAGTGGTAGCAGATGTTCCTGTTTCATCACGCCTCCACCAAGAACAATCTTTTTCGGAGATAAAACAAGAATATAATTCATCAGAGCTTGAGCTAGATAAAACGATTCGATTTCCCACACCCCAGATTGGTTTGTTAATTCTTGGCCTTTTTTGTTCCATCTTTTCTCAAGAGCCGGACCCGCTGCTAACCCCTCAAGGCAGTCCTCATGATATGGACAAAATCCTTCGAAAATATCATCTGGATGACGTTTAACAAGGATATGCCCCATTTCAGGATGAGTTAACCCTTGGAATGGCTTTCCGTTTATGACAGCACCAACGCCAATGCCTGTTCCTACTGTCATATACAGACAACTATCCAAGCCCTTCGCTGCACCCCAAGTAGATTCAGCAAGTGCAGCTGCGGTTACATCTGTATGAAACCCAACTGGTACTTGAAAACGGTTCTTCAGTTCACCAACAATATTATAATTTTTCCACTTCACCTTTGGTGTTTGTCTGATATATCCATACGATTCACTCGCTCGATCCACATCAATTGGTCCAAACGAACCGACTCCGATCGCCTCAACCTCTTTATCTTGAAAAAATGAAAAGACCTTTTCCATTGTTTCTTCTGGAGTTGTAGTTGGGAATGTGACCCTATCGTAAATCTCTCCATGTTCATTCCCTACTCCACATACAAACTTTGTTCCGCCTGCTTCTAAACCACCAATTAGCATATATCAACTCCCCCTTCTTTTAAAATGACAAAGCGAGAGCCAGGTTGCTCTACTTAGTCCCGCTCCCAATTATGGATGAGAAACGATTAATTCCATATTCCCTTTCATTTGAAATTTTCCTAGCCCAGTAGGCAAGATAAAATGATTGCCTTTTCCTATTGCAAAACTTCCCTCATCAGTTACAATCTCGCCTGAGCCTTTCAAAACACTGCAAATTAGAAAATGCTTGTCTTCATCAAAAGCTACTGAACCTTCAGTTTCCCATTTGTACACAGAGAAATATTGTTCCCTCACAAAAGTCGTAATAGTAGCACCCGGGATTTTCTTAAAACCAGGCTTAACCGTTATATCTTCGTGTGGAATAGTAGTTACATCAATAGACTTTTGAATATGTAATTCACGCTTCTTACCATTTTGATCAATTCGGTCATAGTCATACACACGATAAGTCGTGTCAGAGCTTTGCTGGGTTTCAAGGATAAGAACTCCCGAACAAAGTGCGTGAATCGTTCCACTAGGGACATAAAAGAAATCGCCTGGTTTCACCTTTATACGACTTAACAACCCATTCCAATCTCCAGATTCAATCATTTCAATAAACTGTCCTTTCGTTTGGGCTGTGTGACCATAGATGATTTCTGCATCAACCTCACAATCGATTACATACCAACATTCGGTTTTACCAAGTTCACCGTTTTCATGTTCGTTCGCATACTCATCGTTAGGATGAACTTGAATAGATAAATCATTATTTGCATCGAGAATTTTGGTAAGGATCGGAAACACTTCTCCTTTCATATTACCGAATAGCTCACGATGCTCTTCCCACAGTTCCCCAAGAGTTTTACCCTTGTATGGACCTTGGCTTACAATACTTTGTCCATTTGGATGAGCGGATACAGCCCAGCATTCACCTGTTAAGTCTGATTCTATTGAGTATCCAAATTCCGTACGTAGCTTGGAACCTCCCCAAATACGTTCCTGAAATAGTGGTGTTAAGAAAATTGGTTGTTTCAAAAGTAGCACTTCCTTTATCAAATCTATTTCTTATTTAATAGATGGAAAAAGTAATTTAGTATTTAATCCTACTCTCATCATTTTAGTACTAGTTTAAACTGTTTTTTTATTTTAAAGTAAATTTTGGGATTTCTAAAATAATCAAGTGGAGCTCTAAAAGATTTATTGCAGAACTTTCTTTTTTATAATACCTGACCAATTTCACCTTTTAGATATAACTTCTTTTATTGTAGCCTGGTCTTCGTCTATGTAGTATTCCCGATAATGTGCCCCGCACTACTTTCCTTTCAATCTTTCATGGTCGTTATAAGATAGTGGCAAGTTGAAGAAAGTTTTATGGTTTTAGTGCTCTCTTCCACTGGGAAGGCTCCATCATATAATATAGGATGCAATCGAATAATTCTTCTTGAGCTGGTTAATTTTCTTTATAGTGAATGTCTGTCCTTTCTCGTTTCGAATGACGTTTCCGTAATCCCACATGATGTTTCTGATTTCACTAATCACATGCCTTGGCGTGTATGTACCGCCATTCTCTCCCTACCCCCACGAATCCGTTCAATCTCACTTTCAGTATCAATCTTCTGTGCAATTTATGTTTCAAGACACATTGATACACGCATTAGTCGATCTTTTTCCATATACCATACATTAGCCCGTTGAATCTCCTCCGAGTCGATTAGCCCCTTCAACACCTGGCGAAAGCTCTCCAATCGCATTAAATTCGCTAATACCCGTCTGCCCGGATCAGTCAATCACAGCTTCACTATTGCTTGCATGTGCGAATGCAGCAATCTTCACCTCGGCCTTAACCACATCAATCCCTTTTTGTTTACTGGCTTGGTAGAACAAGAGATAAAAAGAAAGAGTGTCTGTAAAAAAACAAACACCTCAAAAGAACAAATACTCATTAACACTTTAGCCCCTTACCTTAGTGGAGGACAGTCACCCTAAAGAATGCGCTTCACTACTTCAGCAATATCCTTTGATGTTAATTTATAGTATTCTTTTAAATAATCTACTTTTCCAAACTGACCGAAGTTCTCTTTAACGCCGATTGGCCACATTTTACTGTTTAACTCACAACCACCTTTTCCTTAAGAAATAAAATCAAACAACAGATTAATTGAATTAATACACTCGTGACACTACTTGTGTAAATAGCCAAAACAAACATTTGTTTAAAATTGACATTTTCCAAAAATGCCTTATTAGTAAAATTATATTTATCATGTAATAGTTTACTATTATAATAAGTTTGGTTTTAGCAATTAAGTTCCAATCGATATATTAGAATTCTGGTATAAAGCTTAGTACTAATAGTTTACAAGAATTATAAATAGACAGATTTATTATAGGGACAAGGTCATCGGTCCCCTCCCCCTATAAATACTCTTCTCCTGATGTTCGCTTTCTTATCACTCTGGCTGGTGTGCCGTAGGCTACAACGTATGAGGCTAAGTCATTTAAGACGGTTGAGCCTGCACCAACTATCGTATGTTCGCCGATGGTTCTATTATGAATAACGTTGGCTCCCATAGATATAACAGAATGTTTTCCGATTGTCACGCCACCAGCAACGGTGGCTCCAGGTGCTAGAGTTACAAAGTCGCCAATGACACAGTCGTGATCTAATGAAGCCATTGTATTAATAATACAATGGGCATCGACTCTCGTATTACTGTTAATAACAGCATTGGCCATGACAACTGTACCGTTTCCTAATGACACATTTCTACCAATTTGAGCAGATGGATGAATAGCTGTAATAAATTTAAAATAAGGATTTATTGACATTATCTTACTAACGATATCGTATCTTTTCAAGTTGTCAGCTAAAGCGACTATTCCTCCAATTATTTTTCCTTCAAACTCGCGAATATTATCTTCATTTCTTAAGATTTCATAACCCATGTATTTCGTTCCAATATCTTTGAATGGGTCAATTAATCCAAGTATGTTATATTTACCGGCCTTTTCGACGATATCGATAACTACCTTACTATGACCACCCGAACCAAAAATAATTATATTATTCACGTCATACTCCTTTTCCCATTACAGAAGAAAAACGATTTTTTCAAATCATTCCCTATTAAACTTGAAGTCTCCTATTCTTGTTGGCAAAATAAAGTAGTTGTCTTTTTCAATAGAAAAGCTTCCTTCTTTCGCAAAAAAAATTTTTAGTATAGGAATTTTATACTATACTTCCAACTAATATCTCTAAAATCTTTTCAGATATCCTGCTAGTTTCATTACTAATAGAATAGTTACTTTGACTAAGCTTATCTCTAAACCTTGTTACGATTCCCTCATTTATTGTTAATTGTGAAAATTCATCCCATGTAATTAGGTTACAAAGGTTATATTTTGTTAAAAATGAGATCGTATTCTTGTCTTCCTTCATGTTATTACGATCAATAATTAATAACGGCGTATTGCCGACAATTGCCTCACCTATGGTGCCCCACCCTGCCTTGGTTATTACCAAATCACATGCAGCAATATAATTTTGTGTTTCTATATACTCCTTTGGAACATGTGAAACGTTTGGATGAGTTATAGGCAAATTTGAGGAGACAACAAAATGAGTATCATAACTGTTCCAAATTTGTAGCCTTTTCAAGTTATCTAAATCCATTTTCATCCCTAACCCTAAAAAGACTAGTTGTTTATCTTTGTTAAAACCATTACGAATCCGTTCTACTTCATCCTGATCAATATTTCTTGAATAAAATCTAATTTGGTAAGATTTACTTCTTCCCCATTCTATTTCATTATTCCCAGCAAGCCCGAAGAAATAATCCATTTTTCCATAGGCTTCTTTTAGAAATAAAAGATGCCTTTCGGATACTAAACCTTGGAACGCAGTATACCAAGTGAAATTAGAAATCCCTATTGATGGAACCCCTATTTTATCAGCGACTTCAAAAGCAATTGGTGATATATCTGAAATAATTAAATCAATTTTCTTGCTATTTAACCTATTAATTTCCACTTGGGCAAGGCTCAATATTTCAATTGAATATGACAAAACTTCTTCTGTCTGCTTAATTTTATCGGGCTCAATTGATTGATCCTTTAAAAAATATCCGATATCAGTTCCTAATCTATAAAAGGTTATATTATTAAATGGTAGTGATTTAACTAAAAAGTCTAAAGCATAATTATGAACCACTTCTATTTGGATGGTAGGGTCTAGATTAATTAGATCCCTAATTATCGCTATACTTCTACTTGCATGACCAAATCCATACTCGGAAATATAATAAACAACCCTTTTCACATAAACACCCCAAAAAAAGAGGAGAGCAAAAGTGCCCTCCTATATGATTACCTTTGATTTAGAGTCTTGGAAATGTTTTAATACATCGTCCCAAGTAAAATAAATACGAGTAAAATCTTCATCACTAATTCCAAAACCAGTTTGCACTTCAATAAATTCTAAATCCGTAATTGCATGAATACCATGTTTTTTCCCAGAAGGTAAATGAATGATATCTCCTGCCTTCACTCTTTGAATACTATCATCGAGGGCAATTTCACCCTCGCCCTTAACAATCGTCCAAACTTCATCTCGAAGATTATGGTAATGATAGGTAGAATTCTTTCCTTGGTAAATACAGATTCTCTTAGTAACCATTTCCTGTCCGTTATCATAGGTTGCATAATCAAGTGTTCTTGACCAACCCCAGATTCGTTCTTCATACATAGGTGGTTGATTGAAATCACCAATTAAATCTTTTATCTTCGGACTTGAGGCTTTGTCCGCAACTAGAATACCATCTGGACTTGCAGCCACAACAATGTCTTTTGTTCCAACAACAGTTACAGGAATATCTAATTCATTCACTAAATGTGTATTAATTGAATCCTCTGATAAAACACCTTTACCAATTTGAGCTGTTGCCATTTCTTCAGTTAGTGTATTCCATGTTCCAAGATCCTTCCAATATCCTTCGTATGATAGAGCAACAATGTGGTTTGCCTTTTCTACTACCTCATAATCAAAACTAATTTTTGGAAGAACTTTATATTTTAATGATAGTTCTTCGTATGATAATGGTAGATTTTTATCTCTTAAAATATTTATTAAATAACTTAATTTAAATGCAAATACACCGGTATTCCATAATGCATTCATTTCTAATAATGCTTGTGCTTTTTCCTCACTCGGCTTTTCTGTAAATCGATCTACTTTGAAATACCGATCCCCACCACCCATTAGACCTGGTACAATATACCCATATTTTGAAGATGGATAAGTAGGCTTAACTCCCATTAACGCTAGATCTGCATTAGAATTTAATAGAACACTCTCTAAATCTTTTACTCTGTTAAAAAAGCTATCCTCAACGTATGGATCCACTGGTAAAACTACAATAACCTCATCTTCGTCAACATTCTGTTTAGAATATAAATATGAAGTTGCAAGAGCAATCGCTGGAAATGTATCACGTCTTTCTGGTTCAATTATTAAAGGAACATCCGTACCTACTTGACTATGAATCATATCCTGTTGCATTTTGGAAGTTGCAATTATTGCAAATTCTGAAAGATTAACAGATATTAGTTGTCCCCACACACGCTGTACCATTGATTGTCTATTTCCGTTCTGATCTCCTAATATTTTTAGGAATTGTTTTGATCTTGTATCGTTTGAGAGTGGCCAAAGACGTTTCCCAGATCCGCCAGATAATAGTATTAGTCTCAGTTTAATCTCCCCTTCTGTAAGTTATAAAAATTCACATCTAGAAAAGCGATGTTTTAATATCTAACTTCCGTTTGATATAAATTATTAATGCAAGACTATTAAATACTTTAGATACTGCAGTAGCAATAGCTGCTCCCTCTATACCGAAAAACTTCAAGAGAAGTAAATTTAGTAATAAATTAATAATTAGTCCGATTAAAAGAATTATTGTTAAAGGCTTATAATATCCTGTCATGGTTAGAATTAATGACACTGGACCACTGTACGCATTTATTAACTGACCTAATAATAATATCAGCACTACTGGGTATGTTGTAACAAATTCTATTCCAAACATGAAAAGAACTTTCTTTCCTAGTACAATCAGAAAAAGTGAGATTATGAGTGTAACTATAAAAGATATTTGTGTCGCTATTCTAATTATTTTCTGTAATTGAATATTATCCTTTTTTGAATATAAATTAGAAATCATTGGAGCTGCTATTGAATTAACGGCTAGCATTCCAAAAGCACATAATTCTGTAACCCTTGTAGCAACAGTATATAACCCAGATTCCTCAGTACCTAATAATGCGCCAATCATAAGGATATCAGTATTCTTTTGTAAAAAATCCATACCAGAAAAAAGAACTAATGGTACAACAGAAAAAAGCCATTCTTTTGTATTATAAGTTTCAGTATATTTGGATTTCATAAATTCTTTATTATTGATACTTTTTTTTAATACAAAGAAAAGTATTAAAAAAACTATAAAAGTTATGGCTAATAAATGTGAGGATTGTAGAGAAAGAGTGCTTCTACTAAAAATAAATACAAAAAGGATTATTAATACTGGTCTTAGAATTTGCAT
>NZ_JBALOP010000078.1:0-7547 GCF_036962685.1 Bacillus sp. JJ1566
GGAGCGAACATCTCATATTACAACCAATATAGTAAAGTTGAAGTTGTATTGACAAATATATTCGATTCGTCAAAGGAAATTCCTAATGCTTCTGTTCGAATATCAGATAGTGGAGGTTCAGCGACAAATGAAAATGGCCATTTTACATTTACAAGAGTATGGCCAGGAAATCATACAATCGAAGTACATGCCGAAGGCTATGAACCTATAACAAGAGAAATAAGAGTTCTATCAGGCCAACGAATTAATCTAAATATCTCATTAACTCCTAGCAATGAGGACTCTACTGTTACAAATGGAGTTATTGCAGGAATCGTAAAAGACGAAAATGGTGTTCCGATAAAAGGGGTTAAAATTTATACACATAATGCAAATCCTGTTTATTCTGATTTTAGCGGGTATTACTCTTTACCTGTTGAAGAGGGAACATACACAGTCATGTTTGAAGCGAAAGGCTATCATTCTGTTAAAACAGAACCAGTAAATGTAACGAAGGGGTCCATTTATCCACTTGATACTCAATTAAGCTTTTCAATGGATGTAACAAAGCCTACTTGGCCCGAAGAAGCTAATTTATCAATTTCAGATGTTAGCGAGAATGCTGTTACTTTAAGCTGGGGCTTTGCAGCTGACAATGATCAGGTAGCCTTTTATAAGGTATTTGTAAATGGTACCCTTCGAAATATTGTACCAAGCACAGTTACTTCAATAATAATAGATAATTTGTCTGCCGGAACGAATTATGATTTTTCGATAATAGCTGGTGACAGCTCAGGAAACTGGACAACTTCTGAACTAAAGGCTGCTGCTAGAACGCATGCTAGGGCAGATTTGGATCTTATTTTTGATAAAAATCAAATTTATGTTAATGAAAATACAACTGTTACACTTACTGCCAAGCATGGAAAGAATTTATATGGATTTGATGTTTCAATTAAATATGATCCGGAATTAGTTGACATTTCTACTATAAAATTGAATCCGTCATTTGGAATGGATGGAACAACAGCAAGTTTATATCAAACAAATAAAGAAGGAATTCTACGCATTGTTGGAACATTGGTTGGAGAGCAGGAAGGACATTCTGGAGAGGTTCCTCTCGTAGATATTTCTGTAACGGCTCTGACCAAAGAAGGAACTGCAAATTTTACAATAAAGAACGGATCTTCAGTCTCAGATATTGAAGATGCACTTTATGTTGCGAATCAGGATTATGCTAAAAGCTTAAATATCACAAATCCAGTAGAAGGGATACAATTAAGCAGTACTGAAATGACGCTTGATACTTCTACAAATAAAACTGGTAATTTAACTGCTACTGTTATCCCGGAAAATGCAACAAATAAGAAGGTTCTCTGGTCATCTACGAATGAAAAAGTTGCAACAGTTGATCAAACTGGTAAGGTAACTGCAATTAGTGCAGGAAAAGCGAAAATTATTGCGACGACTGAGGATAAAGGCCTAAAAGCTGAAAGTGAGATCACTGTTATTTCCTCAGTAACTGGTATTAAGGTTAATAAAGAGGAGTTTCGATTAAATGGAACAATCAATGAGACGGAAACATTGATCGCAACAGTTCTTCCAGAAAATGCAACCAATAAAGTCATTGTTTGGACGACAAGTAACCCTACTGTTGCAACAGTAAGCAGTGAAGGTGTTGTCCAGGCAGTCGGGTTAGGAACTGCAGCTATAACTGCTACGACTGAGGAAGGCGGCTATAAAGCATCAGCCAATGTGCGGGTAACTGGTGATGCTTCGTTTTATATTGAGTCGGAAAAGGATATAGTCGAAAAAGGTGAAGAAGTCTCACTTGAGATATTTGCAAATAAAGTTGAAGACCTGAAGCAGTTTAACCTGAATGTTAACTATGATCAAAACCTCTTTGAACTAGCAAATATTACTTTGCATGAGGAATTTGGTGTAATCGGAACAACTGCGGAATTGATCACCACTGATAAGGATGGTAATGTTACAATTCAAGGTAAACACATCAATGATTCAGAATCCTTAAAAGGTACAATTGGACTAGTTAAGCTTGTCTTTAAAGCGAAAACGACAACACAACAAGGGGTATTTGCATTACAATCCAATTCCGAGCTTATTGATAATAAAGATGTACTATTTTTATTAAGAAATCCTATATCGAAGAAAATTGCTGTAACAAACGCAGACGTAACAGGTGACAATACTGTAGCGGTAAACGACCTAAGCAAGATAGCTAAGGCTTTCGGAAAACTGACTGGTGAAACTGGTTACCAAGGCATATTAGATATGAATAAGGATGGTACAATTGATATTGTCGATATTGCTTATGTAGCATATAAAGTGTTGTATAAACCAATCGCAACAATGGTCTTAAATGAAAATGAAACATCTAATATCCATGCAGCTGCAGTTACAAATACGGAAAAATCAAACCTAAAGCTAACGATTGATAATGAAGCTACCTTTAGAGTAGGTGATAGTATCGATGTGAAGGTAATAGCTGAAAATCCTAAGGATTTATTTGGTGCTCAATTTACTTTTGAGTATGATCCTGCTAGATTACGGTTAGCTGAGGGTAAATTTCATATAAATGAAAGCTTTTCGAGTTTTGGTGGTTGTGTAGTTGATGAAGAAAATGGATTGATCTCCTGTCCAATCATTAATACAGGCTCTATTGGTTCAACTAGCGAATTTGTTGAAATTGGTTATATACCAATGGAATTATTAAAAACGGGTACAGCTGAGGTTACTCTAAATAATATTAAGGTTGTTAATTCTCAAATAAGAGAAATAAGTGAGAATCAAGAAAATAACCTTAAACTTATCATACATGATGCTCCTTTAACATCTCCTATTGTTGATGATGTAACAGATGCATCAACTAAGGTTACTGGTAAATCGGTAGCTGGTGCTTTAGTAAAAATTTCTGCTAATGATATTGTGATTGGTGAAGACTTGGTTGCTGAGGACGGTAGATTTGTAGTTGCCATTCCACTACAGGAAGCCGGGACAAAATTAATCATAACGGCTTCAGACGATTCAGGTAATGTAAGTGAAGCGACAACGGTAGTTGTAACGGATGCAACAGCACCTTCAAAACCAACTGTGAATGATGTAACCGACAAGGATACGACTGTCTCAGGAAAGGCTGAAGTAGGTGCAACGATCGAGGTTAAAGCGGGCGAACAGGTTGTTGGAAGTGGTGAGGTAAAGGCTGATGGTACATTTAGTATAACGATTCCAAAGCAAGCAGCCGGAACCATCTTGACTTTAACTGCAACGGATCCTTCAGGAAACAGAAGTGAATCAGCAACAATCACCGTAAAACAAGTGAAAAAATCGGGCTGGTCCTATGAAAACAACAAGTGGCACTTCTACGATTTAACGACAGGAGACTTAAAGAAAGGCTGGCTAAATGACGGAGGCACTTGGTACTATTTCAATCATCAAGGAATCATGCAAACCGGATGGGTTCAAGACGGTGCCGTTTGGTATTACTTTACGAGCTCAGGCGCGATGAAGACTGGATGGTCACAAATTGGCTCTACCTGGTACTACTTTACCGGCTCTGGTGCGATGAAGACTGGTTGGGCTCAAATTGGCTCTACCTGGTATTACTTTGCTGGCTCAGGAGCAATGAAGACCGGCTGGGTATATGATGGTGGAAGCTGGTATTATATAAAAGCCAGCGGTGCAATGTCGGCTGGTTGGGTTCAAGTAGGCTCCAGCTGGTATTATTTTGCAAACTCAGGCGTAATGAAAACTGGCTGGGTTTATGATGGACGAAGCTGGTATTATATGAAATCCAGTGGTGCGATGGCCACCGGTTGGGCGAAGGTAGGCTCCAGTTGGTATTATTTTGCAAGTTCAGGAGTCATGAAAACAGGCTGGCTATTAGACGGTAGGACCTGGTATTACATGGATGCCGGTGGTGCCATGAGAACCGGTTGGGTGTTAATCGGCGCCAAATGGTATTACTTTAATGCAAGTGGAGTTTGGGTAAGTTAATGATAAAAATGAACGGCTCATTTCTAAAAGATTGTTGCTTCTATAAAAAGCGCGAACCATGTTGATGGAAGCGGAAGATGGCGCCTCTTCGAAAATGCATTCGCATTTTCTTCGTGCGGTTCAAAATGCAGCGGAAATCAACCGTGTGTCAAAAGCAACAAAGCTTGCGAAAACAGCCAAATGAAAAGACGGTGTCTCCCCAAGAGAGAACCGTCTTTTTGCATATAAAAAAACTGACTAAGCCTCTGCTTAGCCAGTTCTTTTATATTAATTAGCGAATCCAAGCACCGTTTGCTCCAAGCTTGTATCCTTGAATTGTAGTGTTTGCTGCCATAGCACCACTGTTGTATAAATAGTACCAAGTACCATTAATATTTTCCCAACCAGTTTGCATAGCACCGTTACTAGCAAAGTAGTACCAAGCACCACCAATGTATTCCCAACCAGTTTGCATAGCACCGCCACTTGCGAAGTAGTACCAAGTACCATTACTATTTTTCCAACCAGTTTGCATAGCACCGTTAGTTGCGAGATAGTACCAAGTACCATTTACATTTTCCCAACCAGTTTGCATTACGCCACTATTGTTAAAGAAGTACCATTGTCCACCAGTAGATGCCCAACCTTTTTGCATCGCGCCATCGTTACCTAGTAAGTACCAAGTACCATAGCTGTTTAACCAGCCTTTTTGCATAGCTCCACTATTAGCAAAGTAATACCATTTACCTGTGCTGTCTTGTGCCCAGCCTTTTTGCATCGCGCCATCGTTATCGAAAAGGTACCATTGTCCACCAGTGTACACCCAATCGGTTTGCATTTGACCAGCTTCGTTAAATAAATACCATGTTCCATTCTTATATAGCCAATCATTAGTTAGTGCAGCGCCACTATTTGTAAAGTAGTACCAGTTAGAACCTACCTCTACCCAACCGTTAGTGTACATTGCTCCACTATCAGTGAAGAAGTATGTTTTATTACCGATAGTTTTTAGCCCTACAGCCATTTCACCACTTGGATTTAGGTAATACCATTTACCATTATCCAGCCAACCAGTTTTCATAGCACCGTCTTGTTTTGGATCAAGATAATACCATTTACCTCCATCATCGTACCAACCAGTAACTTTATTACCTGAATGGTCGTATACGAACCATTTACCGTCTTCCTTTAACCAGCCTTCGCTCGCGATTGTTAAAGTGATGGCTGATTGATTTCCATCCGCATCTGCAACGAAACCATTAAATACATTGGATAGATTCAAGTGTAAAAGATCGCGGATTTCTTGGACTGTTGTAATATACATCAGCTCTTCAACAGAAATACCAAGTTCATCAGCTAATTCCTGATAATCTTCAACATTGATGTTTAATTTTTCTAGATCGATTGTTGCCACACCATCAACAAATGTTAAGTCAGCTTCATCTTTATAAAGATATGAATCCTTCGTAAAGATAGACGCAGTTGCTGCATTATCGGAATATAACTGGATTTCGTCAATTTGCGTGTTTCCAGGGATTCCTACAAGATTAAGTGTAAAATGATTATTTGCGCCAGTAGCTACAATGTTATCACCAGTATTAGTAACGAGGGTAATTCCGCTAAGGCTAACCTGACCATTATCTGAAATCTCAGGTGAGTAGTTTTGTGAAATACTAAATCCTAGTGTATCTAGGCTTTCGTTTTCATATGTAACAGTAACTTCTCCAAATGCTTGATTTCCAATAGGATACAATAGCTGACGAAGGTTGCTGATTGCAATGCCATCTTGACCCTTATCATATTCCCCTAAATTTTCGCTAATGATATATTCCGCTTTATTATTAACAAGCTTCACATCTTTAGCAAGTAAAACTCCGCCTAAGGTTCCAAAATTGAAGGAAGCTTTTTCTGCACCCTCAGGGACAGTTACGGAAACTTTTTCAAGCTTATCGTTTTCTTGAATTTCATTTTCGCTAACAAACTTGTCTACATCAAATTTGAACATATTACTACCATCGTTCGCGATTGTGAATTCTTGCCCACTAACCGTAACAGAAATGGTAGGAAGTGTATTTGCGCTACTTACTTGTGGTGCAACAAGTACTAGTAAGAGAGCGAATACGGTGAATAAGACACCAAGCTGTTTCTTCATACGAATCCCTCCTAATAAATTATTTAGTTGTTAATCTAGCCAAATATAAGTAGCAGATTACTAGATTTAGACAATACCTCTTCATTTTACAAAATTCTACAGGTTTTTACAAAGGATTTTAGAAAATATTTCAAGTTAATTAGGAGTTTTTTCCTAGTAACCTATTTTAAGTGTGCCATTGCCTTTGATAGGAGAGCATCGCGACGGGATTCTTTTGAGCTATTGTATTGATCAAGATATGGTTTTGCATAACTTTTATCTAATCCATTTGCTACTAATTCATTTGTTAATGCCTTGTAAACAATTTGAAAGGCTTCATCTGTCTTAGCTTCAAGTACATTTCCTGCACGAGAATACTTTGAATAGAAATAGAAATAGGAAACATCCTCATCATTGCTTTTCTTTGTCTTGTATTCTTCAATTCCAATAGAAATTAACGAATCTATTTTTTGAATTGCTTGTGTTTCTATTTCCCTAAAAGATGGCTCATATTTTGACGTAATGGAAGCTGCCGGGTTGGTATCTTCTTTTTTGGTATCCGTTTGAGTTGTCTTTTTATCTTGATTCTTTGTTTGAGTTCCGTTTGAAGTCGTGTTTGTTTGAGTTGAGTTCGATTGAATAGGGTTTGTTTGTTCTTCCTGATTCTGGCTGTTGTCCACTTCTTTTTCTTCATCTATTGTATCGCTAGATTCTAAGTTTGTTTCTTTGTTAGTCGCTTGTTCATTTGAGTTTTCTGCTTTACTTTCTGTTCGCGGATTGTCATCAGGAAGTGAGATCTCATATTCGGTTTCTACAATTTTATCGACATTTTCATCGGCTGTATCGTACTCTTTTACTTCCAATAAATAATAAAGAATGCCTCCAACTAGGACTAATAATACAACAATGGATAAAATTAACTTTTTTTTCATGCCTACGTATGCCTCCAAGATTTCGACAAGATTTTTTGTATATCGATAGTACCACAAAAATGGCGATTTTAGGTTTTAAATTGTTCTAAAAATTCGTATGGTAATTTTCGTAGATTGCTAAACTCTAAAAAAAATGGTAATTTCATAGACATTTTGTCGTATTTTTGCTTAAATTTTTATAAGAGATAACTAGTTTGGGAGGGGGGAATTCTGTTGTTCAAGAAATATTTTATCGTTATCGCGGTTATGACTATGCTTCTATCAGCGATACCATTAAATTCGGCACAGGGAGCAACGCGTGTTGGCTGGAGTTATCAAAATAACGAATGGTATTACTATCAAAGTAATGGATCGTTGGCAAAAGGCTGGCTCTATAATCAGGGTGCTTGGTATTACATGGATAGTTGGGGAGCAATGGAAACTGGCTGGGCTTATCTTGGCGGTAAGTGGTACTATCTCTATCCGAATGGGAAAATGGCAACCGGCTGGGTGATGGACAAAGGAAAATGGTA
>NZ_JBALOP010000079.1:0-28162 GCF_036962685.1 Bacillus sp. JJ1566
GTTTTAAACTAGTTGATCTATTTTATTGTAAAATTTTTAAAATAAATGTAAAAAAATGAAACCTTTTGGAAATCATTTCCGTCTTAATGATTAGGGATAAATTTGACCTTTTTAATCACACTCAACTCTGTATAACAAAAAATTATTAGATAGAGAGATTCAACATTTACCCAATGAAATGAAAGCAATAGGGGGAAGTATGGTGAAGAAAAAAAAGATTTTAATTTGGGTCATGTCGATTGTGGGTGTCTTGGCAATCGCAGGTGGTGCAACTGCATTTTTGATGAAAGAACGGAGCATTGCATCGGTAGGAGATCAAATTGAAGAAGTAAATGTAACTGTAAACAAAGCAAAGGAACAAGAATTAATTGAAACGATTCTAGTAACTGGAGAGATTGTACCTGAAGGTGAGCAAAAAGTATTTTTAAATCCAGAGCATGGAGAAATCAGCGAATATAAAGTAGAGGAAAACCAAACCGTAAAAGCCGGAGACCCTCTCTTTGTCTATGATTCTTCAAAGCTAGACACAGATCTAACTCGAGCCACTAGAGAAAGAGACTTAATTCAGACAAGAGCAAAAACCGAACAAAATCAAATTGCGGCACTAAATAAACGAATTGAAGAAGCAAAAAAAGCAATAGCCGCACAAAAAAACAAACCAAAAACCGAAACTGAAGAAGGCACAGAACCGGAACAAGTTGAGGAAGCTCCAGTTGAGGATGTAAACCAGCTTACAAGTGAAAAGGTTCAAATGGAGCTACAATATGAAAATACGAAATCAGAAATTACAGCAGCAAACGAACGAATTACAGAGATTACTAATCAGAAAAAAGAAATGTCAGTTGTAAGTAAAATCGATGGAATCATTGTTAAAGTCAATAAAAATGTTGCTGCAACTGAAGCGGGTGCAAATGAGCCTGTAATACATATCATTTCAAACAAACCCTATAAAGTGATTGGTACAATGAGTGAGTTTGATGCAGTTAAAATTCAACAAGGACAAGAAGTTATTGTCCGTCCAAAGGTATATAAGGATCGAGAATGGAAGGGTGTTGTAGAATCCGTTTCACATTTTCCGAATGATAACGGCGGTGGAGGTGGGGAGTTTCCGGGTATGGGTGGTGGAAATGTGACCATGTACCCATTCAAAGTGGGAATCACAGACGATACTTCGGAGCTTCGCCATGGCTTTCATGTCTCACTTGAAATAAGAATTCCTGGAACTGAAATTCTCCCAGTTATTCCACATACCGCCATTTTAGACGAAGGTGGAGTAGCAGTTGTATATGTGCTAGTTGACGGGATCTTACAAAGACGTGAAGTTCAAACTGGCTCTATGAATGATGAATTTATCCAAGTTACAGAAGGTGTTACAAAGGATGAGCTTGTTGTTTTAACACCATACGAAGGAATGTTCGACGGAATGGAAGTGACCTCCTTTGATGAAGTTGAGTAATATTACAAAGGTCTATGGAAATGGTGCACTTGAGGTACCCGTTCTCCACGGAATCGATTTAACCATTGAGGATGGGGAATTCATTGCTATAATGGGGCCTTCAGGGTCTGGGAAATCAACTCTCATGAATATTATTGGATTTCTCGATTCACCAACATCTGGTATGTTTGAACTGAATGAGGAGAAAATTGGGCTAGTCAAGGATAATAAACTAGCAAAATTAAGAAACGAGCATATTGGATTCGTTTTTCAACAATTCTTTTTGTTGCCACGTCATAACGCGCTGAAGAATGTGGAATCTCCACTTATTTATGCAGGAGTCCCGAAGCGGGAACGTACCGAAAGAGCTAAACAAATGTTAGACAAGGTTGGGCTTGGAGACCGGGTAAAACATTTACCTAACCAGCTTTCAGGTGGACAAAAACAAAGGGTCGCGATTGCAAGGGCCCTTGTAAATAATCCATCAATCGTTTTAGCGGATGAACCAACAGGTGCTCTCGACTCCAAAACGAGTGAACAAATCATGGAGCTAATGGTTCAACTAAACAGAGAAGGCAGAACCGTCATCATCGTCACTCATGAGGAAGCAATTGCAGCATACGCAAATAGGGTTATCACCTTAAAGGATGGGTTGATAACGGATGATCAGAGGAGAAGTCTATGAGCCTATTAGAAAGCTTCAAAGTAGCATTATCCTCAATCTGGAATCATAAGGTACGGTCCATTTTAACGATGCTTGGAATAATCATTGGTGTAGCAGCTGTTATTATTATCGTTGCGATTGGACAAGGTGCTAAAACGAAAATGACAGAGGACTTATTTAGTCTTGAAAAAAATGCGGTCGATATTTGGTATCAACCAATGCCTAAAGAAGGGGAAGAGGAGTCAGAAATGTTCTGGATGGAACCTGAATTAACCTCTGAAGATGTCCAAACCCTTGCTCAGGTTCCTGGTGTAAAAGCAGTAATCGCGACAAACCAAGGATGGGGACCGTTGACCTATAATGATAAACAGGGTGAAATGGAAATTACCGGAGTTGGACCTGAATTCTTTACAGCACGAGATATTCAAATTGTCGAAGGAAGACCAATCAACGCAAGGGACAATGATGGAAAAAACCGTGTTATCATGATCGATACAGTAGCAAGGGACAAATTCTTTAAAAATAAAGAAGATATAATTGGTGAAATTGTCGACCTTAATGGAAATCCATATAAGTTAGTCGGAGTCTATGAATCACCGATACCCGAACAATATCGATATAATGAATCCGGTGAAATGCTCATGCCACGAGGCGTCATTTCAATGATGTTTGGAAATAGAGAAATCGAGCGCCTAGCTATAATCGCAGATGATCCGGAACGAATTTCTGAAATCGGACGTTCAGCGGCGGATGCCTTAACTAGCGCCAAAAAACTTGAAGACGGGATGTACACAGTAAACGATTTCTCTCAATATGAACAAGAAGTTGATACCGTCCTTACCATTATGACTTTGGTAATCGGAAGTATCGCGGGGATTTCCTTATTAGTAGGTGGAATCGGTGTTATGAACATTATGCTCGTTTCCGTTACTGAAAGGACAAGAGAAATTGGTTTGCGAAAAGCACTAGGAGCAACAAGAGGACGAATTTTACTGCAATTTTTAATTGAATCGATGACATTAACCTCGTTAGGAGGTTTGCTCGGAATTGGACTTGCAGCTTTAGGAACAATTATCGTTTCGATTTATTCACCGATCACTGCAACAGTTAGTCCAATTATTGTTATTATTGGTGTTGGATTCTCTGCATTCATTGGTATCATTTTTGGAATCTTACCGGCAAACAAGGCCTCAAAGCTTAGTCCAATTGATGCATTACGGTATGAATAAGGCTGGATTTCCAGCCTTTTTTTGTTGAAGGAAGTTTAAAGGTTATGTCGAACTTTTTTAAGGTAGAACTTTTGTAAAAAGGTGGGAGAAAAATGATTCATGAAAAATATGAGTTAATACATAACAACGAAAAAGCTGAATTATTTACGTATATTCTTGATAATTCACCAAGTATTGACCCAGACCGCAAACGGCCAATGATTATCATCTGTCCAGGCGGTGGATATGTGCACACATCTGACCGGGAAGCTGAACCAGTTGCCATACAGATGCTTAGTAAGGGATATCATGCTAGTATCCTAAGGTATAGTGTTGAACCCGCTGTTTTTCCAACATCTCTATGCCAATTGGCTAGCGCCGTTGGTTTAATTCGTGAAAATGCTGAAAACTGGAATGTTGATCCTAACAAAATCATTGTCATGGGCTTTTCGGCTGGAGGGCATTTAACGGCAAGCCTAGGTGTATTCTGGAATAAAGATTTTCTCATCGAACAACTAACGTATTCTAAAGAACAAATTAAACCAAATGGATTGATTTTAGGCTATCCGGTTATTTCTTCTGGCCCTTATGCCCATGAAGGAAGCTTCAATGCATTATTAGGAGAGAACTCTGAAGACCAAGATAGAAGAGACTTTTTATCCTTAGAAAATCAAGTTACTAGCGCAACCCCGCCAACATATTTATGGCATACAGTTTCTGATGCTTCTGTCCCAGTGGAAAACAGCATGCTGTTTGCACAAAGCTTATTAAAACACAAAGTTTCACTCGAAATGCATATTTATCCTGAAGGTGTACATGGATTATCTCTTGGAACGGAAGAAACACAATCAAAAGGCAGAGATAATCATATTCAACCTGAGGTAGAGAATTGGATTGAGATGGCGGCAAGATGGGTGAAGGGATTATAATAAACTGAGTGGTAGTTCCACTCGGTTTTTTAAGTGTAATTCTTTCAAAATGAAACCAATCGCCTAGTAAAATCGTATTACAATACTAGCAAGGAATTACTATAAACTGATTTCTTTCATGTATAATGAGTAAACAATCTCATATAGTTACAAAGATTTAGCTTGATGCAGGAGGGGATATAAATGGGAATTATTAAAGCAGCAGTTGGTGCGGTAACAGGAAACATAGCTGATCAATGGCTTGAGGTAATTGAACCACAGGCGATGAGCGATACAACCGTTATGTCGGTTGGTGTAAAAGTACGTGCAAAAGATCGTCGCAACCAGAACTTTAAAGGAACAGATTCTACAATTTCAAATGGGTCAATCATACACGTCTATCCAAATCAATTTATGATTTTAGTTGATGGCGGAAAAATTGTTGATTATACGGCTGAAGAAGGCTATTACCAAGTTGTAAACTCTACACAGCCATCCTTATTTAATGGTCAGTTTGAAGAAGCATTATACGAGACCTTTAATCGTTTTAAGTTTGGCGGTGTCCCATCTACATCGCAAAAAGTTTATTTTATCAACCTTCAAGAAATTAAGGGAATTAAGTTTGGAACTCGAAATCCGATTAATTACTTCGATAATTTTTATAACGCGGAATTATTTTTACGTGCTCATGGGACCTATTCAATTAAAATTGTAGATCCAATAAAATTTTACATGGAAGCCATTCCACGAAATAAATCCAATGTCGATATTAATGACATAAATGGTCAATATTTATCTGAATATATGAATGCATTGCAAACGGCAATTAATAAAATGTCCGCAGATGGCATCCGAATTTCACATGTCACATCAAAAGGTATGGAACTTGCGAAGTATATGGCCGAAGTCCTTGATGAAGATTGGACACGGATGCGCGGAATGCAGGTCGAATCCGTCGGAATCAATAGTATTACGTACGATGAGGAATCACAAAAGCTTATAAACATGAGAAACCAAGGTGCTATGCTTCAGGACGCATCCGTTCGTGAAGGGTATGTACAAGGTGCCATTGCAAGAGGTTTGGAGGCTGCTGGTTCCAATGACGCTGGTTCAATGCAAGGTTTTTTAGGCATGGGAATGGGGATGCAAGGTTCGAGTGGCTTTATGGGCGCCGCTTCTGAAACCAATCGTCAGCAAATGCAACAACAAGCAGGACGAAAGCAAAATCAACAGGCAGTAAATTCGAATCAATGGAAATGCTCATGTGGACATACAAACACAGGCAATTTTTGTTCAGAATGTGGTTCAGCAAAACCTGAAGCAAAAAACGATTCGTGGAAATGTGAATGTGGCCAAGAAAATAGTGGGAAATTCTGTTCAAATTGTGGCAGTAAAAAGCCTGAAGAACTAACATGCAATAATTGTGGGTTTAAACCGTCTAATCAAAACGCAAAATTCTGTCCAGAATGTGGAACACGTTTTGATCACTGAACTTTAGATCCATATTGGAAAGGTAAGAGGTGATATCGGTTGGGGGTTATCGTATATAAATGTATAAACTGTGGGGGACCATTGGCATTTAAAGCAGACACTCAAAACTGGACCTGTGATTATTGTTTAAGTGAATTCACGGAAGCAGATGTCAAAAATTTTGTTAATAATGAAAAGGCAGAAGAAGAAGCGGAAGTAAGTGAAGAGGCCTTACACCAAGCAAAGGAATTGGATCAAGAATTTAACGATAAGGCAACAGGCTATACATGTAGCAGTTGCGGGGCAGAAATCGTAACAGACGACACCACAGCTGCAACCTTCTGTTATTATTGCCATAATCCAACGATTATCCCAAGGCAGCTTGAAGGAGAATATCGCCCTGAAAAGGTCATTCCTTTTAAAATTGACCGTAAAAAAGCAGAAGAATTATTTATAAAATGGTGTAAGGGTAAGCCCCTGCTTCCCAAGTTTTTCACTTCAAACTCACAGCTAGAAAAATTATCAGGAATCTATGTTCCTTTTTGGTTATTTGATAGTACCACATCAGGAAAGGTCGAAGGTGAAGCACGAAGAGTTCGGTCCTATACAAGAGGAGATACAAGATATACCGAAACAAAATATTATAAGGTGATGCGGGAAGGAAGAGCGATATTCCGCGATGTTCCAGCAGATGGTTCTAAAAAAATGGATGATAAACTCATGACCATTCTCGAGCCTTATGATTATAAGGATTTAACCGATTTTTCAATGTCCTATTTATCTGGTTTTTTTGCCGAAAAGTATGATATGAACCAAAACGACGTATACGGTAGAATCTCAAGCCTCCTTCGCGATAATCTTGGAACCTTACTTGAGGGGACCATTCACGGATATAGTTCTGTTGCCATTCATAATACAAATGTAAAACTAGCAAACGTTAAGACGAAATACGTTTTATTACCTGTTTGGATGTTTACCTATCAATTTAAAGGGAAGACCTATGTATTTGCTATGAATGGTCAAACTGGAAAAATTGCTGGAGACTTACCAATAAGTATGGGAAGAGCAAGTAAATGGTTTGGGATGATTTCAGCAAGTATCTTTGCAGTCTTGTCATTAGGAGGGTTATTTTTATGGTAAAGAAGAAAGTTCTCATGATACCATTTTTCCTCCTCATTTTATTTACTTTTGCGACTGCCACATTCGCTAACACTGAATATATATTTGACCAGGCCAATTTGTTTTCGGAATCAGAAATTCTAGAGTTACAGGAACAAGCTAATAGTTTGAGTGAACAATTCCAAATGGATATCCGAATTGTCACAACAAATGACAGTCACGGAAAATCAGCTAGAGAATATGCAAGTGATTTTTATGATAGTCATGGCTTTGGCTATGGTGGGACAGAGGATGGAGTATTGTACCTGATCGACATGGATAATCGAGAAGTGTACATCTTTACAAGAGACCGTATTGTTGACTACTTCCCGGACTTCACCGTAGAGGAAATCCTTGACCACGTCTATCCATATTTAACCGAAGAAGCATTTGCTGACAGTGCGAAAGCCTTCTTATCAGATGTGGAAGCCACGATGAATACAGGGATTCCCGAAGGTTCATCCTCATCTGGGGGTTACGCTCAATCAGATGGTGATACATCCTATCCAAGTAGTGCCACTGCAGCATCCGATGGTGAGTTAATAAAAGAACTCTTAATCTATCTTGCAATTGCGATTGGCATCGGAGTCATTTCGGTTGGAGTGATGGCGATGTATAATAGGGGTCGCTCCACAACAACAGCCAATACGTATCTAGAGTCCAATTCTTTCGCTGTTACAAATAAAATGGACCGACATTACAATACACGAGTTACACAGCAAAAAATTCAACGAAATTCAAATAGTGGGGGAGGATCTTCTTTTTCCGGTGGCGGCGGTGGCCGTTCTGGTGGAGGAGGAAGAGGGTTTTAGGAAGCATGAGGACATTTGGTTCTCATGCTTTTTTCTTTGTAAAAGTAGAGAAAAATGATGATGTTATTCCGCTATAACATCTAGATTAGTGAAGAATAATTTATTTCCCAAGAGTTTGTCGAAAGATATAAAATAACTTTCTTAGGCATGGTAACAGTGATTAGACCAAGCATTTTTCAATGGTAATCATTTCATCATGAGATAATCACTAGTTCACAAAGGACTTTTCGGATAGGTAAATAGAACTAAAATTATCGAAATATTCAATAAAGTGATTGTATACGTTTTTAATGGAAGAGATTAACATAGATTTGTAATTCCGATTTCCCTTAAAATATAGACCTTTAAATTACAGTGTTTCTGCACAGAAAAAGGTCTATATAAAAATTAAAAGAAAGGAGGATTAATAAGTTTATTAGATTAACAAAAATACTAGAAGGTGGTAGATGTACTTGAAGAGTCTTAAAGTGAATGGAATTTTGTTTTTAATTTTACTATTCGTTTTTAGTAGCTTTAGTGGGGCAGTTTATGCAGAGTCGGAAGGATCGCCTAATGTCCCCGCATCACCTGTGAATTTACAGATTCCTAACCTTGCTTTTGATGAAGACAGCATTACTCTTGTTTGGGAGAAGCCCGAGAATTATGATGACATAGTTGATTTTAATATCTACATGGACAAGAAGAAAATAGGAAGCGCTTCAGAAGATAATAGTGGACCTGCAAAAGCTTATATCGATAATTTCTATGAAAATATCGATAAGGACAATTTCCACGAAAAAATTCTTATCCATAATTTTAACGTTAACAATCTAAAACCTAATAAATCCTACGAATTTTATGTAACATCTATAAATGCTGACGGGGTGGAATCACCTCCTTCAAATAAAATTGTAGGTAAAACAACAAAGATACCGGAGATTTTTAATATTGTAGATTATGGGGCAACACCTGATGATGATACAAAGGATACTGAAGCTATTCAAGCAGCCATTGACGCTGCAACACCTGGCTCAAAGGTGTTAATTCCAGAAGGAACATTTATATCTGGAGAATTGTGGCTTAAATCTGATATGACTTTACAAGTGGATGGATATTTACTTGGCTCACCGGATGCCAAAGACTACAGTATGAATTTCTGGCTATATGATTATTCAACTGATGAACGTTCATATTCACTCATCAATGCACATACATACGATTATGGAAGCCTGAAAAACATTCGAATTGTGGGTGACGGTATCATCGATGGAAACGGGTGGAAATATGATAAGAACCATCCTACCATTGATGAACTTGGAAATGAATTGCCACGTTATATAGCAGGCAATAATTCAAGAGTAACTGGAAATGTAAAAGTAGAGAATGGGAAAATGAGTCCATTAGATCTTGGGTCTGATAATACGTTTGGAATCTTGGCTGCAAACCAATCATATGCCGCACAAGAATTAGGCATGGATGCAAAGTCTGCTTATGCAACTCGTTCAAATCTGATTACGGTTCGCGGAGTAGATGGAATGTATTATGAAGGAATTACCCAACTTAATCCTGCAAATCACGGGATTGTGAATCTTCATAGTAAAAATATCGTTATAAATGGAACCATTTCCAAAACGTATGACGGAAATAATGCAGATGGTTACGAGTTTGGTGACTCTCAAAATATCATGGTATTCAATAACTTTGTGGATACGGGCGATGATGCAATTAACTTCGCGTCAGGTATGGGACAAGCAGCATCCAATAGTGAACCAACTGGAAATGCTTGGATTTTCAATAACTATATTCGTGAGGGTCACGGTGGGGTTGTTACCGGTAGTCATACTGGTGGCTGGATCCAGGATTTTTTAGTAGAAGATAATATCATGTATAAAACAGATGTTGGTTTACGCAGTAAGACAAATACACCAATGGGTGGTGGAGCTAAAAATATCCTTTTTAGAAATAATGCATTAGAGGGTATTGATGGTGACGGTCCATTTGTCTTCACTTCAGCTTATACGGATGCAAATGCTGCAATCCTATACGAGCCTGCAGAGATCATCTCACAATTTAGAGATATGGAGATTGTTGATACAACCGTTCGTAATCAAGGAGGGAGTAATAAGCAATCTATCCTTGTGAATGGTAATAATAATGCAGGTGAAGTTTATCACGAAAATATAACATTCAAAAATGTTAAATTCGATAATGTTTATTCCGTAAATATGAATTACGCAAAAGACTTTAAATTTATTAATGTATCTTTTACAAACGTCAAAGATAATGGCGGAAACCCATGGAGAATAACAAATTCGACAGGACTTGTGTTTGAGAACACAACAGCAACTCCTACTGATGCTACACAAAAACCAGAATGGGGAGAAGACACGGTTATTGATGCTCAGTCATCACCTGATGGAAAAAGTGTAACTTTAACATGGAGTGAAGCAACAGATAATGTTGGTGTTAGGGGTTATACAATCTATAAAAATGGTGAAAAACTTGGTGGAGACTATTCAACTACGAATCTCACTAGTTTTACTGTAGATGGACTGGCACCCGCTACAGAATACACATTTAAAGTGGAAGCAACCGATGCTATTGGAAACCGTACGTCTAATGGACCAGAAATTAAGGTAATTACAAATGGTGGTGCTGATCAAACAGCTCCTGTTTTACCGAAGAATAAAAAGATTTCAGAATCAACAACTAAAATTGCTTCCAGTGATACTTTTAGTGGCAAGGAAGTAAATGTGGTGTATACAGGGTTTACTTGGACTTCCATAACTTGGGATGCTGCTAGTGACGATACAGGAATTGCTGGTTACAACGTTTATGCAAATGGAGAATTACATGGATTTGCAACATCTAATAAATACACATTAACACGCCTAGAACCTGGTACAAAATATCATATTGAAGTCGAAGCAGTTGATCTTGCAGGTAATAAGGCAAAATATAATCATGTCCTAGAAACAGAAACAGCAAGAGCTTACCCAATTGGTGCACCATCCATTGATGGTGGCTTAGAAGCAAAAATTAATACAGATGGAACTAGTGTAACTCTATCATGGAACGCTGCAACAGCGATTAATCAAGATGTAATCGGATACCGGGTATATGTGAATAGGCAACCTATCAAACCTGAAAGAGCGGTATTTACACCTATTAATTCGGAAATGACAACATCAGATACAAGTTATACGGTAACAGGATTAAAACAAGGAAAGCGATACACATTTAAAGTAGAAGCAGTCGGTCATGCATTCAAATACTCAAAGAGAGAAAGACTCTCAGATGTCCTTCAAAACGGACTTCTTGAAGTTTCAGGATACAGATGGAGCGGATTCGGACCAACTAGCGATGTTCATTTAATACCTGGTAAAGCTAAAAGTGAACAAGCTAAATCGAAGTAAGGTCATGTGATAAAAAAGGTGGGTACGTCTGTGACAAGACTGCATTTCAATAGAAATACAGTCTTGTCTATGTTCAAATAACTTTAGAAATTTTTCCATCTTAAGGATGAATGATTAGAATGCGGATGTTCATCAGATTGAGCTTTAAAATTTTCATATTCTAACTCGGATAAAGATAATTCAAAAAGATGTTTTCCATCTTTTTTATATTGATCAAGTCTAAGTAATTTGTTTATTAACTCGTTCCGTCTATTTTCAACAGGTTCCCTTAGTAAACTCATAATAAAAAATCCTCTCCCTTAAATTTTTTTCAATGTGCCATTGAAAAGATAAGGAGAGGATTTTTTAATTAGGTTGTAACCTCAACTTATCTATCAAGCTGTAAGCTTGCAGGATTTAGCACAGTATTCTTATGAATATGTTGCTGAGGTTTCGTTGGGCCAGTCCCTCCACCTCTCTGGATAAGCATTATATATTTTTTATTTTAATAATACCTTAAGTTTAAACCTATAATTCCGATGTGTCTACTATAATTTATGCATAAATAATTTTATGTGACCTTTTTTTGTATTTTTGAAATTAATAAAAGCACCATTTTCAAAGGCATTTGAGATAATACGATTTCTAAATGTCTTTTTGTCGATTGGTTAATTTAAAATAGGCGGTGTAATCAGGCACAATACCCATAATAGTTCATATTTTGTTTATGAAAGTCTTTGAAATATTTAGAATATAACTTGAACACATTATTTCTATTTTGCTCGTTTATTTTCATTTTAAAGTACTTTCACACCTTAAATGAATAATCGGAGGTAATATTAGTGAATAATTTTCAAAATGAACTCCAAATGTTGAATATTGGAGATTTCCATTCGACTGATGTAGTTCCTTGGGATCCAAACCAGTATTATGATGAATCTGCCCGACAATTAGGTGGATTTGGTGGAATTGGTGGAATTGGCGGAATTGGTGGATTAGGATTTGGATTTGGACGTTGTTCAAGTTGCTTTAGTTGTGCTCGGTGCTTCTTTAATTGCTTTAATTGTTTCCGTTGTTTTAGTTGCTTTAGTTGCTCTCATTGTGGTGGACGCTGTGGAGGGGGACACCGTTGTGGAGGCGGACACCGTTGTGGAGGTCACCACTGATTCGAATTTAGATACAAAACAAATCTAACCTATTAAGAAGTGCAGCCCCTGAAAAAATGGCTTTAGGGGCTTTCTTTTTAAGAGTAGACATATGAGACAAATTTCTTTACATAGGATTATAGTGACAGTGATGGTAAAGAACCTCAAACTTGCTATTCAGTAAAGGAGGAGCGGAATGACAAAATTAACCCCTTCTATGCGTCTCAAAGTGAAAAGAGATACGTTTTTTCTCCCTTATTCTAACAGTGTCTATTTTCGGAACAATACAAGTTCTTTCCGTATGGAAGGAAATACAATCGATAAGTGGGTTGAAAAGCTAATACCGATGTTCAATGGAGAGTACACGTTGGGGAATTTAACAGAAGGTTTATCCGACCCATACCGAGAACGAGTTTATGAAATTGCAGAAACGCTGTATCGCAATGGATTTGTTCGAGATGTAAGTCAAGATTTGCCGCATCAATTACAGTCTGATGTTATTAAGAAGTATGCATCACAAATTGAATTCCTGGAAAACTTCGGGGATTCCGCCGCATATCGCTTTCAAGCCTACCGTCAGTCAAACGTCTTGGTAGTTGGATCTGGTCCATTTTTAGTATCGTTAGTATCTGCATTACTCGAATCCGGATTACCTAAGTTCCATGTACTAATCACCGACCAAGTATCTACTAATAAAAAAAGGTTGTCAGAACACATTGCACATGCACGACAAACGGATCCCGAGGTAATGGTTAAGGTGTTAACCCTACAAAACGATGGGATGAGTACTTGGAGAGAAATTGTACAAGAATTTCACTTCATTTTGTATGTGTCACAAGAGGGTGATGTTGAGGAATTACGTGCTCTTAATGAGGTTTGTAGGAGAGAAAAGAAGGGGTTTCTCCCCGCTATTTGTTTAGAACAAATGGGTATGGCAGGTCCCCTTGTACGTCCTGACTCAAGGGGATGTTGGGAATCGGCGTGGAGGCGCATACACGAATCTGCACTTCACAAAGATCAGCCGTTATCCAATTTCTCTCAAATAGCAGGAGCGATGCTTGCAAATGTAATCGTCTTTGAGTTATTTAAAGAGATTACTAGAAAAACCGAATTGGATAAAGAGGATAATCAATTCTTTCTGCTTAATCTAGATACGTTGGAGGGGAACTGGCATTCCTTCATTCCACACCCCTTAGTGACGGGATTTTCAGAAGCTAAAAGGATACAAAATTTAGATTTACGGATCAATGCAGCACCAAGCAGTGGTGACGTTGATAAATTGTTTCTATTATTCAATCATTTGACATCTCAAGAAACTGGAATTCTTCATATTTGGGAAGAAGGGGATTTGAAGCAACTTCCCCTATCACAATGCCGGGTTCAAGCAGTCAACCCACTGTCAGAGGGGCCTGCTAAGCTGTTGCCTGACATAGTCTGTGCTGGTTTGACTCATGTCGAGGCTCGGAGGGAAGCAGGGTTAATGGGGATTGAAGCCTATGCATCTAAAACTCTTCCAGGTAGGATTGTAGAAAAAAATGAATTTATCGGTATTGGAATGGGAGAATCGTTAGCCGAAAGTGTATGTCGGGGATTACAAAAGTGTCTAGTTGAAGAGCTAAGCGAAATAAATGTTGAACAGAAACATGCTGTTTCAACTGTAGAATTGAAATCTCTAGAAGATAAACGCTGTCAGTTTTATTTGCAGGTATTGACAAGATTGAATGAGGCGCCGATTATCGGCTTAGGAGAGAAAGTTTCTGGGTTCCCAGTTGTTTGGATTGGTGCTAATAATCGTTGGTATAGCGGTGTAGGTTTGTCTTTAACAAAGGCATTGGAAAACGCATTACAACACGCCATTATGAAGATAGAAAACAAAGGGGATTTTCGCACAACTCATTCATTAGAAGTTTCATCGGTACTTTTGGAGAAAACTGCACCACGAAGCCTTGAAATACCTTCGGGTGAAGAGATAACACATTCAGAGATTTTGAATTCCGCATTACAAGTATTGGAACGAAACAATAAGCAAATCTTGGTATTTGACCTTGAAATAGAACCATTTTGGAAAAAGGAACTGGTAGAGCTGTCTTGTGTTCTTTTAAAAAAGGAGGAATCCACTTGAATGGTATCGTGGTGATTATCGGAGAAGGTTTTTTAGCAGATCACGTGTCCAAGGAATTAGCCTCCCATTTCATGTTAATTCGTCATCCCGATTTCGACTCCGGAATACCAGAAGAGACTGATTTAGTTTTAGTATTGAATGAAGCATGGAATCCCTCTATTCATCAAAAGGCAGAGAAGTTATTACGTCCTAAGGGCGTTCCCTGGTTACGAGGCTTTGTTTCATTTGGTGAGGGTGTTGTTGGCCCGTTGGTTCTTCCAGATTCCCCGGGTTGCTCCCAATGCGCTGACATGAGGCGACTTATGGCTGGCCGTGACCGAATAGAAATGCAGCATTTGCAGGAACACCTTGCCTTACAAAGAGGTATTACTCGTGACATTTGGGCATCTAACACGGGACTTTTGCAGATGGCTTATTTGATAGTTGGAGAGACTAAGAGGATTTTGAATGGAGATGTCTCGCACTCAGAAGGAAATCTTTTCTTAATCAACTTGAAAACTCTAACAAGTTCATGGCATGCCTTTCTATCAAACCCACTATGTTCGATTTGTGGTGGACTTCCTGACGACTCAGAAAGTAGTGCCATAATTTCGCTTCAACCTAGTCCTAAGAGCAGCCTTGACAGTTACCGATGCCGTTCGTTAGACGAATTAGAAAAATTCTTAGTAAATGATTATTTAGATTCTAAGACTGGCTTTTTAAATGGGAAAATGTATGACCTTTTGCCGCCTTTTGCCGATGTAGGTGTTAATCTGCCATTGATACACGGCGATGAGGGAGTAGCGGGTCGGACTCATTCATACGCAGTAAGTGAACTAACTGCGATATTAGAAGGCTTAGAGCGGTACTGTGGTCTTGCTCCACGTGGCAAAAGAACTGTTGTCCATGATTGTTTCCGCAATTTAGAAGGAAAAGCACTAAATCCTCTCACTGTAGGAATACATGAAGCGGAAAACTATTCTCAACCTGGCTTTCCATTTAAACCGTTTGATCCCGATAGCTCAATGAATTGGGTGTGGGGCTATTCATTTTTACAGGAACGCCCGATTCTAGTACCAGAGTTACTAGCCTATTACAGCTTAGGCCATGGCGAAGGTTTTGTTTATGAAACTTCAAACGGATGTGCATTAGGCGGAAGTTTAGAAGAGGCAATTTTCTACGGAATTATGGAAGTAGTAGAACGTGATTCATTCTTGATGACTTGGTATGCGCAAATGTCACTTCCCCAATTAGACCCCTATTCAGCTAACGATCAGGAATTGGAGCTCATGTTAGAACGTATACGTACAGTTGCAGGATATGAAATTCACTTATTCAACTCGACGATGGAGCACGGAATTCCGAGTGTGTGGGCGTTGGCAAAGAACAAAAAAGATGTTGGATTAAATATAATTTGTGCAGCAGGAGCGCATCCTGACCCGATACGGGCTGTGAAAAGTGCGGTTCATGAATTGGCCGGTATGATGCTTACACTTGATGAGAAATTCGAGAAGGGCAAGAAGGGGTTTGTTCATATGTTGCATGATTCTTCCCTTGTTCAGCAAATGGATGATCATGGCATGCTTTATGGATTACCAGAAGCAGAAGAGCGTCTTACGTTTTTGTTGGACGAAAATCGTCCATTGCGATCATTTGCCGAGGAATTCAAGTTGAAGGTGCCTCATTCAGACCTTACCGAAGATCTTAAAGACATACTTCAGGAGTTTCGCCGATTGGAACTCGATGTAATTGTAGTCGACCAAACAACATCGGAAACACTAAGAAATGGACTACATTGTGTAAAAGTTTTGATTCCAGGTATGTTGCCGATGACATTCGGTCAGCATCTTACCCGAATAACTGGACTTGAGAGGGTATTTAGAATACCGATGGAACTCGGGTATGAGAATCAACCTCTTACACTTAAACAGCTTAATCCACATCCACACCCGTTCCCATAAGTATGACTAGGAGGTAGTCGATGAGTCTTGATGAATTTCTGCACAACTTACATTTTGACATTGATAAAGTAAGCCCACCGGATAATGTAGTCGATTGGGAAGATTCACCTTTGACCTATAAACTATACCGCGGGTTGCATGATTTTCCTTTGTCTTTAGAAGTGCCATTGAAGCTAGATGAGCAGGCTGTCCCCAGCAAACCTAATCAGAGCAGTATCGGGCATTTTCTATGGTATGTTTTCGGTCTTAATCAAATAAGCCAATCTGTCATTACGATGGAACAAGAAGTTGATCTAATGCAGTCGTACAGACGGTATGTCCCTTCCGGCGGAGCGTTATATCCAAATGAATTATACGTTTATCTAAAATTGGAGGATTTGCCTTCAGGAGTATACCACTACGATGTCGCACACCATCGATTGGTTTTGCTGCGAGAAGGCAATTTCGATTTTTATATCAATCAAGCACTTGGTAATCGGATTGACTTGTCTACATGTTTTGGAACGGTTTTTATTTCCACAATGTTTTGGAAAAATTTCTTTAAATACAACAACTTTTCCTACCGGTTACAAGGGTTGGATACGGGTGTTCTGATTGGACAATTACTTGAAGTAGCAAAACGGTTTGGATTTGAGACAGGGGTGTACTTTCAATTTCTTGATAGGGCAATTAACCATCTGCTCGGGTTATCTGAGAAGGAAGAAAGCGTATATGCGGTAATCCCGCTAACTGTAGATGCAACAAACTGGAATCTTAATCAGAGTGCAAGATACGGAAGTGTCAATTCCGAGGAATTGTCTAGTAAACTGTATGAAATTAAGATTAATAATTACTATTTACGATCAAAAAGGATACTTGAGTATCCAATGGTAACAAAGTTGAATGAAGAGTCTTTTATTGAATCAACGGAAGCAATTAGTAAGATTAAGCCGAAAAAGAACATGACTTGTGAAGGTCATAAAGTAACCTTACCAAATGTGAATCGTTTACCATACGATCTTGCGTCTGCCTTGCAAAACCGTTTTTCTCCAGATATGGATTTTACTATGGGAAAGGTAAATCAATTAGAATTGGCCACCTTACTACGAGAGGCAACAGCTTCCTTCTCGTATCGAAATGATTTAGACAGCGATCTAAAGGAGCCTGAACCCCGAATCTCACTGTATGGCTGTTTTAATAATATAGAAGGAATTCAGAATGGTGCTTATTTTTATGACAGCACTACTCATTCGTTACGACAGATAGACCCAGGAGATCATCGACTTAATCTTCAATACGGAATGTCTGCAGATAATGTAAATTTGATCCAAGTACCACTATGCTTTCACGTGGCAGGAGATAAGGATCACTACAAAACATCATTAGACCTAAGAGGCTACCGAATTCAACAAATGGAAGCAGGTATGCTGGTCCAGAGATTACTTTTGGTTGCTTCAGCAATTGGGTGGGGAGGACATCCACTACTTGGATTTAGTGCGAGCGTATCTGATCAAATTTACAAGTTGGATTCACGCCAAAAAACAAGTTTAATCCAAATCCCAATCGGTCCTTATCGACCTCGCCCATGGTTAAGAGGGAGCTTGCGTTGCTGAAGTAATTTACAAGTTAATAGTTTAGAAGAGCAAAGAGAAAATTTCTTCTTTGCTTTTTTTGATGAAAGCAACTGTAGCATTAATGTTTTATGACGGGTACTACGGATGGATAAAGGAGGGGAAGGTTAAACTGTCTTCAATAATAGTGTCAAATTCAATTCGTAACTAGAATTTTTGCTCCAGGTTTAAATACAACAAAAAAGTCGTCTACTACTTGTTGCAAATTCATAGAATCTGCGTTGACCTTCAAAAAAGCGAATTATTTAGATGCACCATGTAATTTTATTCGGAATCAAAATGTAGATCAGAGCATTCCTAGGAGTTAACCAGACGTTCCAAAACATTATCGTCAAGTTAGAGGGAGCCAAATTCACAATACCCTTTATTATAAGAAGTAAAGCTAAAAGTTATTGTTCTACAAGAATGTTTATTAGTTTTACATAATATCTATTAGATTTCGACAAGGTTAGACTTATCGTTAGCTTCCTATAATTATTGGATCGGGAAAGGACATTATAAGGTGTGTCTTGGGCGTTATGTTTATTAAACATAACTCCTTATATTATGTCCTATTGATAAAGTTTTAAACAATATGGTTCACACGTTCCCCATACCCTTTCCACCGGCACTCACAATTTGTCGAGAGATACTTGATGTTTTCCCTATAATCCGGCAATAACTTTCCGAATATTCTGTTACATTAATCTAGTAATCTATTAAAAAATACATAGAAAGGATGATTCAATGAAAAAGCATTTTTCAGGTTTGATCGCATTGCTCATGATGCTGTCCATTTTTTCCCAAACTGCGTTTCCAGTCTCGGCCTTTGAAGCATCGGAAGACTACAAATTAGTAAATTTGGAAACAAGCAGAAATCTATTTTCCATGACTGAGGTTCGAACTGTCGACGTTCAAGCTGATTTTGGCGAGATTGTTGATCTATCGAAATTACAATTGCAATTTGGCGGAAAAAGCATTTCTGATTGGAAAAAGTGGACAAGCGGTAACAATTATAATGGTGCTCCCGTTATTACTGTTAAAGAAGCGCCGCATTTTGTCGATGGAACAACAACAGTCAAGGCAACGTTAGAGTTTGGATTACTGTTTAACCGAGAAAATCTAACCTCAATTCGAACCCGTTATCAACCGTTTATTGGCGACTATGAATTGGCATTAGTGAATCCGGAAAATAAGACAAAGGCAGCAACAACTGTCACATGGAATGTTTACGACCAATTCCTATTTTACGATCAGTTAAAGCCAGCTATCGATCAAATTATTTCCAAAGCAAATGCTGACCCAAACAATCATCGCTACCTCGAATATCAAAGCCTTGGCAAGTCTGTGCAGGGGCGAGATCTCCATTTCGTGATATTAGCAAAAGATAAAAATGCGGTCGATAAGTATTTAAACAACACACTGCCAACGGCTTTAGAAAATCCGGAAAGTTTACTCGAGAAATTACAAAACGGGACGATAGGCGATTACCAGGTTCCGATTTGGATGAACAATATCCATCCGGATGAAGTAGAAGGTGTCGATGTATCTAAAGAATTACTCAAGAAATTTGCTCTTGATGATAAGGTCACATTTACAACTGGCAAGGGAGCCAATGAAAAAACCGTCACAATGGATGTTGACAAGGTATTAGATGATGTCATCTTCCTTTATATGTTTACTAACAATCCTGATGGTAGGGAGGCAAATACAAGGGCAAACGCCAATGGCTTTGACTTGAACCGGGACAACCATTATCAAACTCAGGTAGAAACACAGCAGATTACGCAGGTAATCGCCAAGTGGTCGCCGCTTTCTTTCATTGATCAGCATGGGTACGTTAACGGGTTTTTAATCGAGCCAACAACGCCGCCGCACAACCCCAACTATGAATATGACCTGCTCTACCATACTATGATTGACCAAGCCAATGCGATGGGACAAGCAGGGATTGGCAATTCAAAACTGACTTCTTATTTTATTCCCGCGGAAACATGGGCTGATGGCTGGGATGATGCGACACCAGCTTATACTCCGATGTATGCAATGCTTCACGGTTCATTGGGGCATACAATTGAAGTTCCTGAGCTAAGTCAGAACGGCTATCGTGCCATGGAGGGAGCGGGACTCGGTGCTGCCAATTTTGTTTTTGAAAACAAAGATGAATTATTTAAAAATCAGCTGGAAATCTTTGCCCGCGGCATCAAGGGTGAGGATAATCGCGCAGTGGATCCATATTTCATAAATGCCAAGGGTGAATCAATCGGCCGTGTAAGAGGAGAACACGCCAGCTATTTCCCGGACTACTATGTGATTCCGGCCGATGGGAAAGAACAAAAAAATAAGCATGAAGCCTATAAGATGGTCCAATATCTACTCCGCAATGGGGTAAAGGTGGAGCAAACCACAAAAAATATGAAGGTAAATGGGGCAATGTATACGAAAGGAACATTCGTTGTTCCGATGAAGCAAGCGAAACGCGGTGTGGCGAATGCCATGCTCAGCAAAGGAGAAAATTCCTCAGACTGGGCGGCCATGTATGATCCGATTGTTACCAATTTTCCGGATTTGCGCGGCTTTGATGTTCATCCTATTCGTATTCCTGATGCGTTTGCAAATAATACGTCAAAGGTTGATAATGTAAACTTGCCTACAGGTCAAATCGTTGGCAATACACCAAAGCAAGTGTTGGCCAATAGCAATAACGACACTATTAAACTTGTAAATGAATTGCTGAAACAAGGAGCAGTAGTAGAAACCGCGACCGAAACAAAGGCAGGGATCAATCGAGGCGACTTTATTGTTAACACGAAAGACCTTCAGACTTATGGGAAAAATTATTATTTCGAAGCAAAAGCTGAAGGGACAACTAATCATATTAAAACGGAACAATTGCGCCTGCCAAAGGTTGCGGTAACTGGTTCTAACCAATTGAATTTTTCAATAAGAGAACTTGGTTTTAACTTGGTGCCTCAATTAGAAGCAGACGTTATCATTAGTGATAGTTCAAGCTTTAACCCTAATAACATAAAAGGGAAAACTTATGTTGGGATTGGCTATTCGGCTTTAAACGCTGTCAGAAACAGTGGAGCTCTCCCTGGATTCGGTGTAACCCGAACAGCTGGCGGACATGAGGGACTGTTTAAAGCGGTCGTTAATGACCATAGCCTGACTTCTGGCTATAAGAAAGATGAACTGCTCTATTCAACGCAGGGCACATGGATTACCTCCATACCGGAAGATGTGGAAGTATTGGCAACCTTTAGCGATGCTGATGATTTCTATGTATCCGGATGGTGGCCAAGGCACGAAAGAGCGCAGGGGCAAACCCTCGCCCTTACGAAAAACTTTGAAGACTCAACGATCACATTATTCGCAAATGATCTTGCCTTTAGAGGGCATACTCAATACAGCTATCGACTTATCGCCAATAGCATTTATAATTCTGTTGGCTCTGAAGTTATGAAGAAAGGCAAAGGCATCGGAAAATTAAAAGGTAAGGAAGTCAAGGCTGAGGATAATAAGATAGAGAAATCCTTCTATGAAATGGGCCGTGACCGTGAAAATTAATGGTTAGTAGTTAAAGATAAAACAAGAGGTTCCCGATTTATTTTTCGGGAACCTCAACTAAACCAGCTAATAGATTGTCAACATTTTTCAATAAAAAGATTAATAACATCATCAGATACTAAAATTGCACATGCCAAATAACCAATTTAAATGAATTACAATACAGACAAACAAAACTGATTCAAATGAAGAGTTTTGTGAAGAGTGATTCCCCTTTATTAAGTGAACTTTCATCGAATACTATAAAGCATATAGATTTATCTCACGAACTTTTAAGTTATTTTATTTTAAACTACAAAGTAAAAGAGAGGAACGAATTAGGTGGGGAATACAACAATAAAGTAAGGGATTTACAAACCTTAAATTCACGACAATCTGAGTTAATTATTGATTTATTTTAAAGAGAAGACATTAAATATGAGATTAATAACGATGGTAGTCTGAAGTATTGGACTTACCATTGAAATAGAAAGTTGAATCGCTGCAGTTAAGCTGCAGTGTTTTTTGTTTATAAATTCACATAATCAACATTATGTAATATGGAACTATATTAAATAGATATGTTCTCTACTAAAAGCACTTCAAGTTCGTATCATTGTTAAGTTTTGAAGGTAAATAAAAAGTTAAGTGCTTGATTACAGTGTATTAACCTTTTAAGTTCATTGGAGATCAAGCACTTTTACTACAACATCGAATCCGCCTCAAGCGCAAACAAATAGGTCAGCCGATCCTCAGCATTATCTAAATCAATATTTAACTTGTTTTGTATTTTCTTTATTCGATATAAAACAGTATTAGGATGCACAAACAGGATGTTTGCTGTTTGCTTAAAGTTACAATTACAATTTAGATAGGTGTGCAAGGTTTCGAGCATAACGTTACCATTCATTTGATCAAATTCCTTTAATTCTGCCAAAAAGTCATTACAAAATAATTGTAATTCCTCAGTGTTAGGTATCATTTTAATAATTCGATGGATTTTCAAATTCTCAAACAAGATAATAGACTGTACCTTAGGAAATGATTTGGAAACGGATAGGGCAGTTGTTGCTTCTTTATAACTCTTTCCGAGAAGGCTGAGCTTTTTGTATGCACTGCCGATTCCAACCCGAATATTATCAGTTCCGAAATGTTGTTCAAGTTCTTCTACTGCAACCTCAAGGGTATTTTTTAAAAGACTGGTAACCTTATTTAGTAATCTAGGAGAGAAGGGTATTAGAATTTTAACCTGTGAAGTATCACAACCTATAATCACATTTTCAAAGTGTTTTTCGATATGCTTTTTAAAAATACTTATAAAAAGGTCCTCTGAGTGACTTAGAAAGTCTTTTTCGGTTATTTGCTCCCCAAGTGTTTCTACGATGATTGCAATCATTGGTTTTGACCAATCAATATTATAAAGATTTTGGACCTTAATGTTTTCAGTATTATGTATTCCTTGGATTAAATCTTCAATAAGTGCTAACGTTTTTGTGCTGAAAGCCTTTTGATGTAAAACGTCTTTCATAAATTGTAAAGCTAATGCGGTTGTACCATGTTCTAAGGCAATTAAATCAATAGAAGTATGTGGACGATTAACATCAATTAAAGATATGAAACCATATAAAACCTTATTTGAAAATATAGGCATCATGATATGTGTAAATTTTTGTTTTTGAATTGATATAGGAGAGATATGATATTTTTCTTTGCTTTTTCCATGTAAAACCCTTTTATAATATTCAGACTGTAGGATTTTTCCTCTGAAGGATTCAGCCAAGCGTGTATTAAAAACCTGTTCACCATCAGTAAAAGTGTCATCGCTGTTTACTTGTCCAATTACAAGTAAATTCAGTCTAACATCCTCGACAATGATTGGGTTATCCACAAGGTTTGAAATCGTATTTGCGATCACCTTCACTGATTCATCATCCAACACAAGAGAGGTTAGTTTTCGATGGATTTCTTCAGCCTTTTGGATAATTTTTGTCTGTTGGTCCATTAATAGATTCGTAACGGACTCAATCGCAACCGGCCATGTAATGTCCGATGGTAACTCAATCAAAGGGAAATTATATCGCTCTGCTAATTCGATGATAGAGGGATGGATACTACCTAGGAATCTGGTAGTCTTAATTCCAAGAGCAGTCGCGCCATTTAAAATAAGACTCTCGACCCATTCGGTTTGATATTTGATTCCTTTGCTAATAAAGAATGCAGTTGTACAAACTAATTCTCCCCCGCGCAACCAATTAGCTGAATCTGGGACTTCTGCTACTGTGATTGTATTTACAACTCGAGATAGGCCATTGATTCCAGCTAGAATCTTAGAGTGCTGAAAACCTTTTGTTTTCAATACATCATTCACCGTAATCAAGATAAGAATCCTCCTAGGGGATTTTCTTATATTATATCAATAAAAGTAAAGAAAGGTAGATTCCCACGAAGAGAAATCTACCCTAAATTTTACTCTACATTAAAAGCAGCACGAATTTCTTCATTATTTGCCCCTTGCATGAGAAGAAGTATAAGAAGCAATCTAGCTTTTAAACCATCAAGCATACCTGCTCTAATAAGACCTCTTCCAAGTAAATCACTTTCTGACCCTTTAAAATTATAAGTATGGCGGAGTATTTCGCCAGATCCAGTCCTTGATGTCAAAACCACGGGTTTACTTTTAGCAATTCTTTCAAGTGTTTCAACCATGGAAGATGGAACATGACCACCACCCATTGACTCAATTACAACCCCTTTATAATTGGCAGTTTCCACAAGCTCCAGGAGTGTATCATCGTCTCCGAAACCAAGCTTGATTAAAGCTACTGGGCAAGTTGTTGTATCTTTAGGGAGAGTGATTTTCCAATGCTTGCGTGGCTTTAAGACGATAGCTGGTTTTCCTTCAGAAATCCAGCCAATCGGTCCAACTAAAGATGAACGAAATGTTGCCGTACTAGAGGTATGAGTCTTTTTCACAAATTGGGCTGCATGAATTTCATCGTTAAACACGACCATTGTACCCATACCTCGGCTTGTGTCACTAACCGCTGTCTGAACTGCAGCTAAAACATTCCCTGGACCATCTGCACTTGGAAGTTCAGCATTCCGCATGGCACCTGTAATAACGATAGGGGCTTCAACATCTAGAAGACAGTCTAATATAAATGATGTTTCTTCTATATTATCGGTCCCCTGTGTGATCACAACTCCCTTGTAACCTTCCGCAATTCTTAACTTGATCTTAGAAGATAGTTCAATTAGATCCCAAATGGTAAGATCAACGGATGGAAGCTGCCTAAATGTTTCGGTTGAAATATCACAAACTTCTTTTAATTGCGGAATGCTTTCCACCAGATTACTGGCAGTTAGTCGTGGCTTAACTCCAATACCAGAGCCACTCAAACTTGTTGAAGCGATGGTTCCACCTAATGAAAATAGTATAATTTTTTCTCTCAAATAATTAACCTCCAACATTTATTTTCCAATCGGAGCGGAGTTAGTACCTACAGTAGTTCCTCGATTGGAACGGGAAAGAATTGACAGGATTGCAGCGATAACCGCACATAATGAAATCATGATTAGAGCAGCATTAGTCCATCCTAGTATCACTTTTAATTGACCTAATAAATAACCAGTAAACGCTGCTGGGACATATAAGCTTGTTACGAAAAGTCCTGAAGCCTTGGAAGCATTAAATCTTTTAACCGATTTAATAATTCCTGCTGATAGGTTCGCATAAACCATTCCACTAATTGCCCCACCAAAAACAAATGAAAATACAATGTGCAATGCAAGTGAACTACCTAAACCTGCGAATAGCAATCCACCGGTAATAGCCGAAATAATAAGTGAGATGAAAAGAACTATACGATAGTTGAAACGATCCCCAAACCAACCGCCTATTAGTGAAAGTAGTGCACCAAAACCATAAAAACTTACAGCTAATCCAGCCTGTTGCGGAGTAAATCCTAACTCTTCTCTTAAATAAGTTGGATAAAGTCCTAAATAACTATAAATTGCCAGGCCAGCAAATACTGTTGCAAGAGCTAGGAGAATAGGTTTTTTTGACCAAATACTGTCAGCTAGATCGCTTTCATCTATCGGTTCAGCTGTTTCTTTATCCTTATCATCAACCTTAAGCTCAGAAAACCAAGGTTTTACAAATAAGAGAATTGGAACAAGGATAACAATCCCTAATAAACCAAATACTTTAAAAGGCATATACCAATCAGTAGTACTCAAAATGGCAGCTCCAAGGTTAGGCCCAATAATTGCACCAACGCCAAAGGTAAAGTTGAGTGAGCTTGCAGCAACTCCACGGTGCTTATAAAAGTAAGTTGTACCAATAGCTAATAGTGCGGTTAACTGCATTGCTTCACCCAAACCTGTAATAAAGCGATAGAAAAGTAGGTCTGGCATACCTTGTACATATGCTGTTAAAAAAGTTGCAACTGAGAAGATTATTAATCCCAAAGAAGCGACATTCTTCCTCGACATTCTTCCAAGCAAATATCCTGTAGGGATACCGGCAACTCCCATTCCGAGCGTAAAAATTGTTGCTGCTAAGCCTACCTCTGCAACTGTCAAATCTAAGGAGGTTCGAACATCTGTAGCTAGTACGGAAAAAAGCTGGCGATCCATTGCGTTAACAACATATGAAAGCAACAACAAAACAAACATCCATAATGCTACTCTATCCTTGTTCATCATATGACACCCCTTTAAAAATTTCTAATATTTGATTACGCTTTCAATTGTTTTTGAAAAGAAGAGTAAACTCTTGATACTGGTTGACCTAAACCTGGATCTGCAACGATTTTTCCATTATCCATGACAATATTACCACGAACAATTGTCATAACAGGCTTCCCAGTACATTCAGTTCCATCAAATGGGGACCATCCAGCTTTTGAAACGATTTCTTTATTTTTAATTGTCCACTTTTGAGACATATTTACCAATACAAAGTCAGCATCTGCTCCAACTACCATGCATCCTTTACGTGGATACAGTCCAAGTACCTTTGCAGGCATTTCAGAATATAACTGTACCACTCGTTCTAGTGTAATTTTGTTTTGATTTACGAGATTTAGCATCATAGGCAATGTCGTTTCAACGCCTGGAAGACCAAAATTACATTCCCAAATTGAGCCAGTCAACTTTTGTTCTGCTGTAGATGGGGCATGGTCAGTCGATAACAACTGGATACTTCCATCGTTTATCATTTCTAAAAGCCTTTCTCTGCCACTCGCATTTCTAGCAGGAGGCGTAAATTTTGCAAATGGCCCCATTTCTTTTACTTTATCATCATCTAAAAAGAGATATTGCGGGCAAATTTCACCGTATAATTTAGCACCTTCTGCTTGTTCACGTTTAATTAAATCAACCACAAGGGGATGACTAATATGTGCAATGGTGGCATTCACACCAGTTAGGCGTGCCATTAGTGCAACATTTGACACTGCAATTTCCTCAGCAGTTTCAGAACGCCAATCACTAATAATTCCATTATCACAACGATGTTGATCCTTAAGTCTCATCTCATTTCCAGCTGTAATAGAATCATCCTCACAATGCACTAAACACCTACCATCAAAAGAAGCAACCTCAGTAAACACCTGATATAACTCATCATTTGTTAATGTTGGAATACCATGTGTTGTACAAGTGAACAATTTAAACATTGTTGCGCCACTTTCCCATAGCTCTTTAAGCTTCCCAATATCATCAGGGAAGACGTGAGCAGTTAGTCCAAAATCAACAAGTGAGCGTGTAGAAAGGTGGTCAATTTTTTCTTGGTAGGTTTTTACACTGCGAACCGGAAATGCATGCGTGTGCTCAATTACGGTAGTAACTCCGCCTATAGCAGCAGCAGCAGAACCACTTATAAAATCCTCTCGATCAGTCTCACCAGGATCCATAAAGTGCACATGCTGATCTACCATTCCTGGAAGCAGGTATAGTCCGTTTGCATCAATGGAACGCTTTGCACCACCAAGTGGAAATTCACTTATAGAAGCGATTTTGCCATCCTTAACTGATATACACCCTTGATACGTTTGGTTTCCTGTTACAATCGTTGCATTCAAAATTTCTAAATCAAACAATTTTCATACCCCCTAATTAAACGATTATTATGAAGATAATTATTATTCGGAATATTCCTTACTCAATTATACTTAATAGAGTGGTCGGGTACTTTGTACTAAATCACAAAAATAGGTGGGAGATTTTGTGCTAAAACAATAAAGATATGTTAAAAAGAGCCTTTTCCTTTAGTGTTGCATTACATAAAACTTGCAAGAAATACTGAAAATGTACTACTTGCATTGATTAATGCATTGCTATTTTTTAAGGAAGACATTGGAACGTTTCTATATGCGGATGAAAAAATTTTAAGGAAGCAGCAAAGAATAAAAATTGACTCTATGCTTGAAATACCGGTTTCAAATGGTCTGATTATTAAGTTTATAGTTTATAAAAAGATAAGAATTTGTTTTACAAATACATTTGACGAACCCGAACTAGAAAAACAAGTGAGTTAGCTGATGGTCTTTCAGTTAAAGGCAATATTATTACTATGTAAGTACCTTCCTAGAACTTTCCTTATGTTAACTTTAATATCAAAGAAAACCTTTTTTGATTGAAAATTGTATTATTTCTAAGCGTAAATCTAAAATATTCACGCTTTTTTTATTGGGAAAAATTGTTGTTTAAAAAGGTATTTGTATGTACCCGTAGAATAGTTTAAATATAAAAGTTTAAATTGGAAGTGCATACATGAATCTAAT
>NZ_JBALOP010000080.1:0-8807 GCF_036962685.1 Bacillus sp. JJ1566
ACCTTATTCAACAGAAGTAGGTACTTCTGTTGAATAAGGTTAATTCTATTTTACACAAAAATACCTGTTTGTCTTATTAGACAAACAGGTTTCTACCCGTCACTAAACCACATTATGTAAAAGGACATACATTTATCGTGGTTCAACGATTAATTTTATAGCAGTTCTTTCTTCACCATCAATTAGAATATCAGTAAATGCCGGAATACAGATTAGGTCCACTCCACTCGGTGCTACAAACCCTCTAGCTATCGCTACTGCTTTCACTGCCTGATTTAATGCACCTGCTCCAATCGCCTGAATTTCTGCAGCCCCTCTTTCACGCAATACACCCGCAAGCGCCCCAGCTACAGAATTAGGATTAGATTTTGCTGAAACTTTTAATATTTCCATTTCTACTTTCCTCCTTGTTCTTTACAATGTTTCCCTGAGTGATCGGTAGAACCATATAAACAAATAACGACTAAAATTGCGATCTAACATTTTATCTCTATTCGAAAAAGATCGCAGGACTTACCAGTGGCCAACTTTATTCAACCAGGGATTACCAAGTCTCTTGTTGAACAACGAATAATGATCCCATAACTACTATATTCACTAGAAACTATCAGTATTCCTGCTTGTTCGTAAGTTTTTTCTAAAAATTCAAAAACTTACCCAAAACATAAAAAAACCAAGATATTTTAATTGATATCTTGGTTGAAAATTTTAATCAAAAAATGGATGATCGTCATTAATGAGGATTCGTTGAATCCCTTTTGCCTTTCCACTTTTAGCGTCTACTTCCACAAGAACTCCATTTAATTGGGTTCTTCCTTCTACAACCTCAAAGCGTGTAGGCAATGCCGTTTTAAATTTATGGATGACAGCTTCTTTACCCATACCCAATATACCATCGTAAGGTCCAGTCATTCCGACATCTGTGATAAACGCAGTACCTTGTGGCAAAACACGGTTGTCGGCTGTTTGTACATGTGTATGTGTTCCAACCACAGCTGTTACCCGGCCATCAAGATACCAACCCATTGCGATTTTTTCACTTGTAGCTTCCGCATGAAAATCAACAAAAATAATGGAAGTTCGCTTTTTTGCTTGTTCAATTAATTCGTCGCATCTTTTAAATGGATCGTCAATGGCTGGAAGAAAGGTCCGCCCTTGCAGATTTATAATCGCAACTTCTTGTCCATTCACTTTACTAAACATCATTCCCTGACCTGGAGTTCCTTCAGGGAAATTTGCTGGTCTTATCATGTTTTTCGCGTTATCAATAAACTCGAAAATGTCTTTATTGTCCCAAGTATGATTACCAAGAGTAATTGCTTGGGCACCGTTTTCTAGAAATTGGTTATAAATTTTTTTAGTAATCCCTCTGCCTGATGCTGCATTTTCTCCATTCACGATTGTAAGTGTTGGATGAAATTTTGCCTTTAGTTTTGGAAGATAGTCTCGGATCATATCTCTTCCCGGTGAACCGACTACATCACCTATAAATAAAATCTTCATGTAAAAGCCCCTTTCATAACAAATAAAGCACAAAAAGCGAAAAATCGCAATGTCGAAGGCCGCTTTTAAAGTAGATTTGTCTTTTGAAAATTTTTTAGTAAAAAAATAAAGTGGTCAAATGACCACTTTATTTTGCGTATTCTACCGCTCTTGTTTCACGAATTACAGTTACCTTGATATGACCCGGATAATCCAATTCTTCTTCGATTCGTTTACGGATATCGCGAGCTAATCGATGCGCATTTAAGTCATCGATTGTATCAGGTTTTACAATAATTCTGACTTCACGTCCAGCTTGTATAGCAAAGGATTTTTCAACACCCTCATAGGATTCTGAAATTTCCTCAAGCTTTTCAAGACGACGGATATAGTTTTCAAGTGTCTCACTTCTAGCACCAGGTCTTGCGGCAGATAATGCATCAGCTGCAGCAACTAATACAGCAATAATAGATGTTGGTTCTGTATCTCCATGGTGGGAAGCAATACTGTTGATTACAATTGGATGCTCTTTATACTTCGTAGCTAATTCTACCCCGATTTCAACGTGGCTACCTTCCACTTCGTGGTCAATAGCTTTACCAATATCATGTAATAGACCAGCACGACGAGCAAGTGTTTCATCTTCACCTAGCTCAGCAGCCATTAAGCCTGCTAAGAATGAAACCTCCATTGAATGCTTTAAAACGTTTTGGCCATAGCTTGTACGATACTTCAAGCGACCTAAAATCTTAATTAAATCCGGATGGAGTCCATGAACACCAACCTCAAAGGTTGTTTGTTCACCCACTTCACGAATATATTCATCCACTTCACGTCTTGATTTATCAACCATCTCTTCAATACGTGCTGGGTGAATACGTCCGTCCTGAACAAGTTTTTCAAGTGCGATTCTCGCTGTTTCACGGCGAATTGGATCAAAGCCAGATAAAATAACTGCCTCAGGTGTATCATCAATAATAAGGTCAATACCCGTTAATGTTTCAAGAGTACGGATGTTTCGTCCTTCTCTACCAATAATACGACCTTTCATCTCATCATTAGGCAAGTTTACTACAGATACTGTAGTTTCTGCGACATGATCAGCGGCACATCTTTGAATAGCAAGTGAAAGGATTTCTTTTGCCTTTTTATCAGATTCTTCCTTTGCACGATTTTCAGCTTCTTTCACCATCATCGCAATATCATGGGAAAGTTCATTTTCAATTCGTTCAAGGATGATATGCTTTGCTTCTTCACGTGTTAAGCTAGAAATACGCTCGAGTTCAGCTTGTTGCTTGTGTACCATTTCTTCCACTTTGCTTTCCATCTCTTCAATATGCTGTTGTCTTTGAGCGAGAGAATCCTCTTTCTTTTCTAACATGGATTCACGTTTATCTAATGTTTCATCCTTGCGATCAAGGTTCTCTTCTTTCTGCATTAAACGATTTTCTTGTTTTTGTAGTTCGTTTCTTCGATCACGGGTTTCTTTTTCTGCCTCTGTACGAAGTTTGTGAATTTCATCTTTTGCCTCTAATAGTGCTTCCTTCTTTAATGAATCTGCTTCTCTATTCGCATCTTCAATAATTTGTTCGGCAACACCTTTTGCACCTGCAATTTTAGTTTCGGCAATTGATTTACGAACATAAAAGCCAACAATCGCACCGACGATTAGGCCAACCAAAGCGGAGATGATTATAGAAATGGGATCCATCTTCTTCACCTCCTCTTGCTATGAACTTTTTCTTGCTAGATCAAAATGTCGGCATGTACATTTTTACAACATACAGCGCAAAGGCTTTTTAAGCTAATCAGAGTCTTAGGTTACGATCCGAAAGCAGTTTTTAACTACTCCGGGTCTGAATAGCAAAAGCTCAAACCGAGTTTTGCTTCTAACGTTTTAATTCTAACAAAATGTAAAATATACATTTTAATTGTAAATGTGTGAATTTTTATTGTCAAGGGCTGACAGAAATAGTATTACATGAAAATGGAAATTTCGACTAGTGAATTATGTTCATTCGGGTTTCGGGGGTATTGTTTCACATTAAAAAAGTGTTAAATGGAGAAAATAAAGAAGAGACACAATTGCTGTGCCTCTATCTTCATTAGTCTAGTAAATCAAATTCTTCTTGATTTTCATCTGCAGGAGCAACTTTTTCACCGTCAAGACCGTAGTGATCTCTAATCTGCTGAAGGATTTCATTACGAACGTCAGGGTTTTCTTTTAAGAATTGTTTTGCATTTTCGCGCCCCTGACCAACTCTTTCTTCCTTATAAGAATACCAAGAGCCGCTCTTTTGGACGATATCAAGTTCCGAACCGATATCAATGATTTCGCCCTCAATTGAAATTCCTTCTCCGTACATAATGTCTACTTCGGCTGTTTTAAATGGTGGTGCTACTTTATTCTTAACAACCTTTACTTTTGTTCTATTACCAACAAGTTCATTGCCTTGTTTTAATTGTTCCGCACGACGAACCTCTAGTCTTACAGAAGAATAAAATTTAAGCGCACGTCCACCTGGAGTTGTTTCTGGGTTTCCGAACATAACCCCAATTTTTTCACGGACTTGGTTAATGAAAATTGCAATTGTATTTGATTTATTAATTGCACCTGAAAGCTTACGTAATGCTTGTGACATTAAGCGGGCTTGTAGACCCATATGGGAGTCTCCCATTTCACCTTCAATTTCCGCTTTTGGAACAAGTGCTGCAACAGAGTCAACTACTAAAATATCGACTGCTCCACTACGTACTAATGCTTCAGCTATTTCTAATGCTTGTTCACCAGTGTCAGGCTGCGATAATAATAATTCATCAATGTTTACACCTAATTTTTGTGCATATGCTGGATCAAGCGCATGTTCCGCGTCAATAAACGCTGCTTGTCCACCTTTTTTTTGTACTTCAGCAATTGCATGAAGTGCTACAGTAGTTTTACCAGAGCTCTCTGGTCCATATATTTCAATAATCCGTCCTCTTGGATATCCTCCAACACCTAATGCTACGTCTACTGCTAGTGATCCACTAGATATAGTGGAAATTCTACGATCAGTTTGTTCTCCGAGCTTCATGATTGAGCCCTTACCAAATTGTTTCTCTATCTGCTTCAGTGCCATTTCTAAGGCCGCTTGACGATCACTCACTTTTTTTCCTCCTTTATTCATTAAACTATTATTACTATACAATGTTTTTTTCAATTTGCCAAGCAAAAAGTCGAACATTTATTCGGTTATTTTTGTTAATAGTTTTTTCCCATAAATCCAATTATTAATAGTTGAAAATCATATTTTCAAAGTAATATAGACCAACATTTTTGAATTTTACCCTTTCAAAAAAAGTACAATAAAAAAAGCGTAAGCATATACAACTTACGCATTTTTTCCAATCAATACACTTTACTTATTGGAATGTTCTTCTTCCCATACCTTATCTAAAACTTGATTGAATGCTTCGACTGGCTGTGCACCAGAAACAGCATACTTATTATCGAATACGAAGAAGGGAACACCTTGAACACCGACTGAACGAGCCTCATTAATATCCTCGGTTACCAAATCTGTATTGTCTTTACTTTCTAAAACCTTGCGTACTTCCGCACCATCAAGACCTACCTCTTCCGCCAAACGGACGACCGTTTCTGCATCATTCAGGATCTCACCTTCTGTAAAATGTGCATTATAGAAACGACTGAAAAATTCATTCCCTTTTCCCTGCTTTTTCGCGTACTGGAAAACGCGATGGGCATCATACGTACTGGTAAGTTTGGCTATGTCGTAGTTAATTTCAACTCCTGAATTCTTTGCCATATCTGTCACTTGTTTAAGCATAGTGTTTGCCTGTTCTAATGGCACTCCCTTCATGCTAGAAAAGGTTTGAGCATAGCTTTGACCAGGAACATATTTCGCATCTGGCATAAGTAAAAAGCTTTTATATTCTACTTCTACTTCTTTAGCATGGGTAAAATTCTCTAATGCTTTATCGAGATGTGATTCCCCGATAAAGCAAAAAGGGCATACAAAATCTGACCAAATGGTTATTTTCATTATTTTCCCTCTTCCTTTTGAATAACCGGACCACATATTCCAGTATTGATATCACAGACAAATCCTGAGGAACTGTCAAAATCCAAGCTTTTTAATTTCTTGACGCCATTTAGTTCTTTCATTGCTTTATTAACATTTTCTCCTTCTGTTGAAGATGCAACAGATTTTGTTTGCTTGTCATTTAACATCGAGTATTCCTCCTTTTCGTTTCATTATGATTATTTTATATGATTTTCCCATTGATTTCTAATAATTGAACCGAAATGTTGTCAAAACTACATGCCGTATTATTTTTCATTGTATACTCTCTGTATCTCCGCAAGATCAAGTTTCTTCATTTGAAGAATTGCTTTATTTACACGGTCAAGTTGATCTGGTGTGCTATTGCTCATCATCTCATCCATATCTCGCGGCACAATCTGCCATGACACACCATACATATCCTTCAGCCAGCCACATTGTTCAGCTTCAGGCACAGCAGACAGCTTATCCCAGTAGTAATCAATCTCTTCTTGCGTTTCGCAATATACCAAAAAGGAGACTGCCTCGTTGAAACTAAATTGGTGATCTTCGGCACTATCCATTGCAACAAACCACTGATTCTTTAATCTAAAATCAGCAAACATGATTGTTCCTTCTTTGTTAGGTTCCATGCCCCCGGGATAGTGGGCAATATGGCCCTTCTTTGAATTCTTAAATACAGATGAATAAAAATGAATCGCCTCTTCCGCTTTACCACATTTATCACTAGTGAACATTAATGATGGAATAATCGTAGGTCGCTCCTCACCTTCTGGATTTGTAAGAATTAACTGCCACGACAAACCATATTTATCCTGAATCCAACCATATTTCTCACTAAACGGATACTTATCAAGTGGCATAAGCTCTGTACCGCCATCGGATAATTTGTTCCAAATCTCATTTAACTTTTCACTCGCGTCTTTTTCTCGTGATGGATCAAAATTCACAAAGAAAGATACAGATGGATTGAATTTGAAATATGGACCCGCACTAATAGCCATAAACTTTTGTCCCCACAACTCAAATGAGACTAAACCAGCGTCACCTGATGGTGTATCGTGAAGTGTTGTTACATTCGTAATTCTTGAGTCTGGAAAAATAGATGCATAAAACTCTGCAGCTTCTTTCGCCTCTTTGTCATACCATAAATGTGGAACGATAATTTGATTCGTCTTTGTCATTATTACCGGCTCCCTTAAGTATTTTTTCATTATTTTATCCATTCAACAACATTAAAGTTTTTCCTTCTTATTCCATAAAAAAAGACGATCTTTAATTGATCGCCTTTTAAATAAAAAATTAGTTTCAATGTTCGTTTAATAATTGAAGTAAATAGTAGAAACCATATTTAATTGTTCTAGTTCTGATTCCTTGACGTGAACCCGCTAATTGTAACGGATATACCTTTGTAGGTTGATCTAAATAGGAAATCCCGATATACACCATGCCTACCGGTTTTCCTTCTGATTCACTTGGTCCCGCTACACCTGTAAAACTTATCCCAATATCAGAGTTTAAGAGCTTCCTTACATTCTCAGCAAGCTGCTTGGCCGTCTGACTACTTACAGCCCCATCCGTATCGAGGGTTTCTTTCTTAACATGCAGCACCTGTTCCTTCACTTCATTTGTATAACAAACGACTCCACCCTTTACAACTGCCGAAGAGCCTGCTAGATTTGTCAATTCTTCGGAGAACATGCCACCTGTTAAACTTTCAGCACTGGCTATCGTTAGTTTAGAAGTTTTAAGCTTATTCATTAGTTCAATGACTAGTGAAGTATAGTTATAGCCATATAAGAACTTGCCGACTCTCTGTAAGATTTGCGCTTCCGTTTCATCTAATAGTTTATTTGCAACTTCAAGAGAGCTATGTTTTGCTGTTAATCGAAGTGTAACCTCACCATCACTTGCTAATGGGGCAATCGTTGGATTTGTTTGATTGTCGATTAAATCCTCAATCTCCGTTTCAAGCTGTGATTCGCCGATTCCAAAGAAACGCAACACCCGCGATTCAATTCGTTCCACTACACCTAGTGATTTTAATAAAAATGGTGCACCGTACGCTAGAAACATTGGATTAAGCTCTTTAGGTGGACCTGGGAAAAGCATGTAAGTGATCTGATCAACCTCAAGTCCCATTCCAGGTGCCATCCCATGGTCGTTAGGGAGGATTTCAGCCCCCTCAAGTACAAGGGCCTGCTTTTTATTATTCTCAGTCATATGGCGATTTGTTTTCTTAAAGAAATCTTCAATACTACGTAAGGCCGTTTCATCAAATACAAGCTGTTTTCCTAACAGCCTTGCAATCGTCTCTTTTGTTAAATCATCCTTTGTTGGGCCCAGTCCACCAGTAAAAATGATTAAATCCGAACGAGATTGTGAGATTTTAATTACATCCTCTAAACGGTCGGAATTGTCACCAACAACAGTATGGAAGTAAACATTGATTCCAAGCTCAGCAAGCTGTTTGGAAAGAAATTGTGCATTTGTATTTGCAATTTGACCCAAGAGGAGTTCAGAGCCTACAGCAATAATTTCAGCATTCATTTAAGAACCTCACTATCCTATTTAGAGTTTGCAAAAACCCCTTTATTTTTTGCAAAATAATCCCAACCTGAAACAACCGTAAATATGACAGCAATCCATAGTGCAATCATATCAAATGGAATTGAAAGAAATTCAAACGGCCAGTTATGTAATAATAATGCAGAAACAGCTACAACTTGTGCCCACATTTTTATCTTCCCTAACATTTTCGCAGCTGCAACCTCTCCACCTTCAGCTAGTAAGAGTCGTAAGCCAGTAACTGCAAACTCCCTACTTATGATAATAATTACCATCCATGCAGGCGCCAAACCGAACTCGACTAAGCTAACCAACGCTGCTGATACAAGTAGCTTGTCCGCAAGTGGGTCCAGAAATTTTCCAAGGTTTGTGACTAAATTATGCTTTCTTGCTAAATGTCCATCAATCCAATCTGTACTAGAAGCTACAATAAATATAATTGCGCCAACTAAATGGGAAACAGGGATGGTCATTGAGCCAACTGAAACATCGCCCCATCCAAACGGAACAAACATGATAATTAAAAATAGTGGAATTAAGCAAATTCTTGCCACTGTAATCTTATTTGGTAAATTCACATTCATACCTCCAAAATATAATCAAATGCGCCTCGGCGTATTTGCCGCCCGATTTTTAGGCCCACAGGAAGTGGGTCATAAAGACGAAGACATCAGGATGTGGCGTTTTTAG
>NZ_JBALOP010000081.1:0-2129 GCF_036962685.1 Bacillus sp. JJ1566
AAATGAAATTTTTTATCGATACAGCTAACCTAGATGATATTAAAAAAGCGTATAAAATGGGTGTACTATCTGGTGTAACAACGAACCCATCACTTGTTGTAAAAGAAGGCGTTAAATTCGAAGACCGCATCGCTGAAATCCTTCAAGCTGTGCCAGAAGTAGAAAGTGTATCTGCTGAAGTATCTCCAAGCGCTGAAACAGCTGAAGAGATGATCGCTGAAGCAGAAGAGCTTCTAAAAATTAACGGTGGCGACAAAAACATCACAATCAAAGTTCCAATGACTGTAGCTGGATTAGAAGCTACTCGCTACTTATCTAAAAAAGGCGTTAAAACAAACGTTACGTTAATCTTCACAATGAACCAAGCTCTATTAGCAGCTCGTGCTGGTGCAACTTATGTATCACCATTCTTAGGTCGTCTTGACGACATCTCTGAAGACGGTGTACAACTTGTAGCTAAAATCGCTGAGCTATTCCGTGTTCACAACTTAAATGCTCAAATTATCGCTGCATCTGTAAGACACCCAGACCACGTTACTCGCGTAGCATTGGCTGGAGCTCATATTTCAACTATTCCATACTCTGTAATTGAGCAGCTTACTAAGCACCCACTTACAGATCAAGGACTTGAAAAATTTGCTGCTGATTGGAAATCTGCACTGTAAATAATAGAAAGGAAGGTCTGCATGTATTGTAGTCCTTCAATACAAATACATCTTGGAAAGAATAGGAGAAATAAAAATGTCTATTACTTTTGATTATTCGAACGCACTATCATTTATGCAGGAGCATGAAGTTGAATATTTAAGTGAATTTGTAAAGGTAGCACATGATATGCTTCACGAGAAAAGAGGACCAGGTTCTGACTATCTTGGATGGGTTGAGCTACCTCATAACTTCGACAAAGAAGAATTTGCTAGAATCAAAGCAGCTGCTGAGAGAATTCGTAGCAATTCAGATGCTTTAGTCGTTATCGGGATTGGTGGTTCATACCTTGGTGCAAGAGCAGCGATTGATGCTCTATCACATACATTCCATAACCAAATGAATGACAAAACGCAAGTTTATTACGTTGGACAAAATATCAGTGCCACATATGTCTCACATTTATTTGATGTACTTAAGGACAAAGATATTTCAGTGAACGTTATTTCAAAATCAGGTACAACAACAGAGCCTGCGATTGCTTTTCGTATCTTCCGAGAGTATATGGAGAAAAAGTACGGAAAAGAAGAGGCTAGAAAACGTATTTACGCTACAACAGATCGTGCAAAAGGTGCTTTAAAAACTCTTGCTGATGAAGAAGGGTATGAAACCTTTGTTATCCCTGATGATGTTGGCGGCCGTTATTCCGTTTTAACAGCGGTAGGGTTATTACCGATTGCTACTGCAGGACTAGATATTGATAAAATGATGGCTGGTGCTGCAGCTGCTGCTGATAAATATAGTAATCCTAGCCTTGCAGAAAACCAAAGCTATCAGTATGCAGCAGTTCGAAATGCGCTGTATCGAAAAGGAAAATCCATTGAACTGTTAGTTAACTTTGAACCATCTCTACATTATGTTTCTGAATGGTGGAAACAATTATTTGGCGAGAGTGAAGGAAAAGACCAAAAAGGACTTTATCCAGCTTCTGTTGACTTCTCAACTGACCTTCATTCAATGGGGCAATATGTTCAAGAAGGGCGCAGGGACCTAATTGAAACAGTTGTAACTGTAAAAGAACCTAAGCTTGATATTACGATTGGTGAGGAAGCATCTAATCTAGATGGTTTAAATTATCTAGCTGGAAAGACGATGGACTATGTGAATAAAAATGCAGCACAGGGTACGGTGTTAGCCCATGTAGACGGAGGGGTTCCTAACCTATCTGTAGAGCTTGACAGACTAGACGAATTTACATTTGGAGAGATGGTTTACTTTTTCGAAAAGGCTTGTGGAGTTAGTGGTTTATTAATGGGTGTAAATCCATTTGATCAGCCTGGAGTAGAAGCATATAAAAAGAATATGTTTGCGTTATTAGGTAAACCTGGCTATGAAAAAGAAAGAGCTGAATTGTTAGAGCGTATTTCTAAGTAAGTAGATTATATAGGAAGAGGATACTATAATATATTATGGTACCTATAGAT
>NZ_JBALOP010000082.1:0-4528 GCF_036962685.1 Bacillus sp. JJ1566
CACCTACACCTATTAGCATGACAAAGACCGATTGCATCCTGCCATTCTCGTAGCCGACTATAAATGATAATCCCCATTCAATTGCCATGATTGCCAATGCCATCATGGCCGCAAAAATCGCCATTAATAGAGACCTTCTTGCAAACAATGAATAACGATATCCTGCATGTCTTGATATCATCCAGAAGCAATACGCAATCGCTACTGTGTATCCTAAGGCAGTTGCAAGGACCGAACCAATCTCACCGAACCAGGTAATAAACAGACTATTGAAGCTGATTTTAAGAATGAGTCCCAAAAACAAACTCACTACCGCGAATTTCTGCTTATTAATTCCTTGTAAAATAGCTGCTGAAATCGAATAAAATGAAAATAGAATCGCAACAGGTGCATACCATCTTAAAATTCGACCACCAGCGTCGCTTATTTCAAAAAATGCATTAAATGCTGGGTATGCTAGGACTGATAAACCAACGACCGCAGGTAAAACCAACAGGACACAAATTTGAAAGGTCTTATCAATTTGGCTTCTTAACAGTTTGAAATCTCCAGATGTAAACGAATTCGTAATCGTTGGAACAAGTGTTAAGCTGAAAGCCGTTGCCAATGACACAGGAATCATCACCAATTTTGGAACCATAAATGTTACATATGAAAATAAACCTTCCGATACATCTTTTTCGATTCCGTTCCCCATCATTGTTCGGTTAAAGGTTAATTGGTCAACGTATTGATAAAGTGGAATTGCTAATCCCACTAAGACAAATGGTCCTGCGTAGGAAAATAATTCCTTGAACATTTCCTTTGTTGTTATATCCGTTTGTGGTCTGCTTTTTGTGAGCATTTCATCTAAATATGGTTTTCGCTTAAACCAATACCATAAGAGGACCGTCAAACCACCAAGTGCTCCAATAAAAGCGCCAAATGTAGCCAATCCAACCGCAAAGACTCTTTCACCATCGATTACCTTCATCACTATAAAGGTTGCAGAAAGAACAAATAGAATACGGACTACCTGTTCCACTACCTGTGAAACAGCAGTCGGTCCCATGGATTGATGACCTTGAAAAAACCCTCGTTGGATACTCATGATTGGGACAACTAGTAAAGCAAAACTCACCATACGAATGACGTATGTAACATCTTCAACCGTATTACCTGTATCTCCTCCACCACCAAGAACAATTGGTGCAAGAATTGGTGCAAGTAAATTAAGGATTATAAAACCTATTAGACCTGTAAGCCCCATCACGAATAGTCCAGATTTATACATCCTCATTCCGGTATGATAATCACCTAAAGAATTATATTTCGAAACAAATTTTGAAACAGCAGCTGGTATTCCTGCAGTTGATATAAATAAAAAGATTGTATATTGTGCATAACCATACGAATAAAGGGCAGATCCAAGATTTCCAACTAAATAAACGAAGGGAAAAACATAGATCATTCCCAAAATACGAGAAGTATATGTAGCAAGAGTTAAGACAAACGTCCCACGCAGTAATTTCGAATTCGAATCTGACATATTAAATCCCCAATCTTAATTTTTGAAGACTAACTAATCAAGTTTATCATATTTATAAAAATTATTAACCTATAATTTTTTGTCTGTTTCATGACATACCAGCCTTATTTCTATGTCATGTATAGTTTAGACTTGTTGGTTTTGAAATTCAACGTTATTATCTGCTCCATTCACATGATATGATGTATATAAGAGACAATAGGAGTGTGGAAAGCCATGAATCATATTATATTGTTTGATGGTGTTTGTAATTTTTGCAATAGCAGTGTGCAATTTATCCTAAAAAGAGATGTTAAACAGCGATACCATTTTGCCTCTCTTCAAAGTGAAGCAGGAAAGGCATTATTGAAAAAACACGGTATTCCAGATGACATTAATAGTTTCGTATTAATAGAGGATGAACGTTGTTTTACAAAATCAAGTGCCGCACTTAGAGTTTGTCGTAATCTAAAGGGAGTTTACCACTTTCTTTATATATTTAGATTTATTCCAGCACCAATTCGGGATATATTTTATCATGTAATTGCCAATAATCGTTATAAATGGTTTGGAAAACAGGAAAGCTGTATGCTTCCACCTCCAGAGGTTCGCAAACGTTTTTTAGACTGAGAATAAGGAGTGTTCTATTTGCAGTATGATGTAATTGTAATTGGAGGAGGGCCGTCGGGCTTAATGGCTGCGATAGCCGCAGGCGAGCAAGGGGCGAAGGTTCTCCTTTTAGATAAAGGAAATAAGCTTGGAAGAAAGCTTGCAATTTCAGGTGGAGGGCGGTGTAATGTCACAAACCGGCTTCCAATCGATGAAATCATTAAACATATTCCAGGGAACGGTCGATTTTTATATAGCGCATTTTCTGTGTTTAATAATGAAGATATCATTGCTTTCTTTGAAAAATTAGGGATTCAACTTAAAGAAGAGGACCACGGTAGAATGTTTCCGACAACCGATAAAGCACAATCTGTCGTCGATGCATTGTTAACTAGACTCAAGTCATTAGATGTACATGTCGAAACAAACACACCTGTTGCTAAGCTAGAATACAAAGATGGACATGTTGCTGGTGTTCATTTAAAAAGCGGTGAGTACTTAGATGCCAGAAGTATCGTTGTCGCAGTCGGCGGTAAATCCGTACCACAGACTGGTTCGACCGGTGACGGATATGCTTGGGCAGTAGCCGCTGGTCATACAATCACAGATCTATTTCCAACTGAAGTCCCAGTTACATCTGACGAGGATTTCATCAAAAACAAAATCTTACAAGGTCTGGCTCTACGTGACGTAGCTGTTAGTGTCTTAAATCCAAAAGGAAAAACAGTCATCACTCATCAAATGGACATGCTGTTCACGCATTTTGGTATTTCAGGTCCGGCTGTTTTACGCTGCAGCCAGTTTGTGGTAAAAACGCTAAAGAAATTTAAAGTAGATCGTGTTGTCATGAGCATTGATGCAATACCATCAATGAACGAGGAGCAAATCTTTCAGCAAATTGTAAAACTAACAAAAGAAGATCCAAAAAAGGCTTTTAAAAATATTGTAAAAGGGTTGTTACCAGAACGGTATCTTCTATTTTTATTAGAGAAAAACGAAATCGATCCACAGGTTACCTTTGCGAATTTGTCTCACGACAGTATCCGCGCCTTTGCTAAGGATTGCAAACAATTTCAGTTCACGGTCAACGGGACACTGCCAATTGAAAAAGCTTTTGTAACAGGTGGTGGCGTTTCAATAAAAGAGATTCATCCAAAGGAAATGGAGTCAAAGTTCATGAAAGGGCTCTTTTTCTGCGGGGAAATCCTTGATATTCACGGATATACGGGGGGCTATAATATCACATCAGCCCTTGTGACAGGGAGATTAGCTGGTAAAAATGCAGGAAAACAATCAACTGCAATACGAAACTAAATTAGAGCCTAACTCACAAGCACGCTGTGGGTTAGGCTCTATATATGATCATTGCTGAAAAACAAAAAATTTGCTCATCCTCTTGGTCACAGGAAACCCCAACCTGGAATTTAACCTCAACTATATCATCTTCATCTACTTTTTCGAAGAATCGATTCATCTTATGTTCTAAATCTTCTTCATGTTCTTCATCAAAAATCTTAACCTTTATCGCCATAAAACTCCACCTCCACCACTAGTATTGACAGAGTTTTAGATTGTTAAGCTTATAATCTAGGTTTTTTTATTCTTTTCCAGATAATGAATCCTATAACTAATAAAATCGCTATTATGGAAAGCAAATAAACAAGATTTGATTTTCCTAATTCGTCCTGTAGGTCCACTTTTTCGGTTGGTTCTTTCCCCTGGCCAAGTAAAGCTAAATCCTCACTTGCTACAGATAGTAATGCCGTTCTTTCACAAAAACCCGTTTCTAGTTGGTTTATTTCTCCGTAAGCGTATACAAGATATTCCTTATTTAATTCAAATTCATACCCACAGCTCGCACCTGATCTTGCAGTGCTTATGATGACTTGAGAAGTATTGATTCCCTTCCAGCTTTCGTTAACTTCAAATAACACTTCAATTGGGTCCCCACTTGATTGGATGTAGGAAAATTTATTTTCATCTACAAGATCAATCACTTTTCCAGAAAAAACGGCCGTTTTTCTATTTAGCTCATCCTTCACCGATTCTGGATAAGCACACGAACATGCTGATGCTTGTCGAGGGAAAAGTCCAATAACAATCAGAAAAAGTAACAGTAGGACAAGTAGCCCTTTTATATATTTCAACCCGTCGACCCCCTTTTAGGTATAGTCGAAAAAAGTGAGTAAAGGTTACATCCAACGAAGGCTCACTCTTACCTGGTGTTAACCCTATGAGTTTTTCCTGTTTTATCCATAACCCTTGGCTTATCTGGAGTTTATACTATGACTTTTTCCTGTTTTATCCATAACTATTGTCTTATCTGGAGTTTATACTACGACCTTTTCCTAAATTATCCAAAACTAGTGGCTTATCCGGAGTTTATACTATGGCTTTTTCCTGTTTTATCCA
>NZ_JBALOP010000083.1:0-1792 GCF_036962685.1 Bacillus sp. JJ1566
ACTTAAACTCCCTCAGTTTGATTCAATTTACTCGTAAATGCTCGCTTATTCGCAAGATTTCAAAGCCACATATCAGAACAATGACATAAGCATGGAATGAGTTTAGGCAACAAGGCTACATGAAGGCATGCGGGAATAGAGGAGTGAATTTCAACTCCACTTTTTTCCATATACTGCACGCATTCTCCACGCCGCCCTGGAGGCTATCCCTCCCATGTCTCAACGGGTCAATGCCCTCTCATTCCTTCGTCATGCCTATCCAAGGGGTGGAGGCCGGTTATGCTAACGGAATGGGTCTGTGCCCTTTTGTTTAAGTATCCCAGTACTCCGTGCTTTCTTTGAGATCATACGAATAAGCCAACATTTATGAAAATATTAAACTCCTTACAAAATTTTATATATAAGTTATTATGCTACTAAAGGGGGCTGAGGCTGGACTTTCTCTGGACAATAAGCTTCATTACGTCGAGCGATGCCTACTATAATTCTTGCAAGCTTCCCAATTAGTTTCATAATAGATTTCATTCTTTTCATCTTTTTTACGTGAACATTATAAGTGTGTAGTTCTTTAAACTCAGGATTATTGGCTACAAGACTCATTGTCGCTAAAAATAAAAATCTCCGTAGTCTAGATCGTCCTCGTTTAGAAAGGACAATTTGGCCTTTCCATTTTCCTGAACTAGCTTCTACTAGATGTAAACCTGCGTGTCTTAGTAGGGAATTACCATGTGCAAAATTACTTAAGTCGCCAGTTTCACCTAAAATACCGCCTAACGTTATTTCAGTTAAGCCCTTAATGCCTAGTAAATGATCTGCATAAGAAATCTTATTAAGTGCTTCCTTTATATCTTTTTCTACTCTTTCAAGTTGAGCTTTGGCGAGGTCAAATTCACCCAGTAAAACCTCTAGATGAAGTTTATATGCATTAATGGCTAGAGTAGTACCTATAGAATTCTTAGCTAATTGAATCAGCAGTTGGGCCTTCTTTATACCAGGCTGTCTCTTCATCAATGATTTCCAACTGTCTACAATATACTGAACTTCCATGGAACGTAGTTCCAATGGTGTGGGAAAAAATCGAAGAGTGGCAATAGCCCCTTTACACGTTACATCTTTAAAGACTTGTCTAAGTTCTGGAAAGACAATATCAACCCATCTATTAATTTGATTTGCAGTACTGACAAGACGCTTCACAATAACATCACGATTAGAATTTAATACCCTTAACTCTTCAAAAGCCTCAGTTGTAGGGCGAATAAATGAATAATAACCATTCTTCACCATATCAGCGATAACGAGAGCGTCTTTTTTATCACTTTTTGATTGTGTATTATCTCGGTTCTCCTTATTTCTTTTTACAAGATGAGGGTTAACTGTTACTACATCAATATTTTGGTCGTATAGCCATTTGGATAAACTCAACCAGTAATGACCTGTTGGCTCCATACCAACGATTTCGGTTATTAATCTCTTGGTAGCTTTTAATTCATTAATCCAATTTAGCAAACTAGCAAAACCTACTTCATTGTTTTCAAATGTAAGTGGATCTCCAACAATAATTCCACGGTAATTAACTGCTCGAGCAACATGAACTTGTTGCGCTATATCAATCCCAACAATAAGGTGTCGATTAGAAATTCTTTCAATTAGTTGATTTTGTTTGTCTTGCATCTTAAACTTCATAGTAGAGCTTCCTCCTTGTGATTTGAGTATTAGAGTGGTATCTATTCTCATATTACTGGAGAGCTCTTTTTCTATCAAAGTTGAAAATTAGCGATCTACAGGAATGCTA
>NZ_JBALOP010000084.1:0-4861 GCF_036962685.1 Bacillus sp. JJ1566
AACTGAGGGAGTTTAAGTAAAGTTACGCACATAACCATATTATAATGGGCAGTAGCGATTTATAATCTCAATAAGTCTTTCTGAATTCTCCGATGAGACACTTTCAGATAATCTTGCTCCAGCAATGATTGGAGCCCAATGAAATACTTCAGACCTTAAAAGTCCACTCTTTTCACAATAAAGTCGTAAGTACAGATATGCTAATTTAGACGAAAATTGGGAGTATAAAAGATAGGTCCGATATATATCAGCACGAATATCACCAGCACTCGAATCTACCCAATCGATAATAACCACTTGGTTATCTGTCATAATCAAATTAAATAAATGAAAGTCACCATGACAGAGCCTATCCTGGTAAGTAATTGATTCCAATCTCTTTAACAAATAATTTTTTTGCCTTTTATCTAATTCATTCACACTCTCAATTTGACGGTATAATTTATCATACATTGGTTCGATTGTATCGGGAATAATACTATGAATTTTAAGTTGCATATCGACTGAAATATTCAAGTAATGTTCTACTCGTTCTTTATCTTTGATAAATAAATCTCCCAATGTTTCTCCCTTAATATATTCCATTATGATTGCTTGTTTTCCGTTTATCTTGGTAACATCTAAAATCTCAGGTACAGGAAGTCCACATGAATAGGCATATTTTTGTTTATTTGCTTCATTTATGGATTCCGTATCTGGCAAAAAATCGTTAAAAACTTTTACTATTTTATTGTCAGAAAGATAAATTTTTGCAGTATTTCCTCTTGCTATTGGATTTCCTAAATTCATTGGGTTACCTCCCTACATTTTTAATTATCCTACTTCGTCAGCATAATAACTTCAACAAAAATATGCGATAATCCTTCTTGGATCATCGCACCCGTTGATGGAATGATTATTTTTTGTAGGTAACAATTCCAATACTAAATACCTAAAAACCGACTAACATCAATGAATGTATAAAACTGTTTAGAATTAGTACATATTCCCCAGTTAAATTCTTGTTGCGATACACGATATTGTTGAACTAACCTGCTCCTTTAGTACAACAAGAAAAAGCTGCCCTCTTAACAACTCTGATCTTCAACTCTTGCACCCGTTTGTTGAATAACTTTTATTTATTTTCCTTAAATTTCTTTCTCAAAATTTCATCAACTATCCAGAATATTAATGCAGCAATTAAAGTTATTACTATAAGAAGTAAATGTTCAAAAAAGAAAGAAAGAACTAAACCAATAATTAGACCAAAAATAATATGAATTAAAAATGCTTTTTTATTTCTTTGCTTGCCGTTTAAATTCTTAGTTAGATAATCAGATAAGACAGATACTGGTAAGCCAATAAGAAGTATAAATGGAGCCGCACTAACAAGAAGAACACCAAGAGCAGCAAAGAAATTATAATTATCAAAGCCATCCATTATTGCAAAAAAAAGGTTAAGAAATAATCCAGTTAAGAGAGTGGTTATAACAAATCCCGAAAATTCCCTTAATAACATCAAAGCCCCCCAATATAAAACAAGTTCAATACTTTCTTATTAAACATAACTACTTCGTTAGCACAATTAACGACTGCCCTTATTAAACAATCGTATCCGTTAGTTGAGAAAGTGTTCATAATTTGTGGTAGATTCAACTGGCGGTATTAGTTCGCCATCATCAAACCTATAATCTAAAAACGTAATTTTAAAAATGAAATTACCAATCATAAAAATAATGAGTAAAGCTATGACAATAGAAGTCCAAAAAGCACCTTTAATAATTAACCTGAAAATTTTTGACTCAACAATCATATCTCCCCAATGCACATTTTATCCCCCCTTTTTTAGTTATCTTTTGATTTCATGTTATATCATTATTTTCTAAACTAAACTGCATCGTTAGCTTAATAACTTCCCAAAAATATGCGATAATCCTTCTTGGATCATCGCACCCGATAGTTAAGAGGAAATTCTAATTTTTAGTACCTTTTACTAATTCTTCACGTAGTTTTTTTTTCTCCTCTGTTTGGTATAAGATGTTATTATTCACTTTCCTTAAAGCATCATAAACCGCAAAAATTCCCGCAAATACTAAGAATCCAACCAGTAAGTCCATTTTTACACTACTTCATTTTGTTTATTAAGTTAATAATAAACAAAATTGGGTAATTATGTAGGATTAAATTAGTCTTTGTTAAACTAAACTGCCCCTCTAGTTTAATAACTTCAATAAAAAAGTGCATTAATCCTTCTTGGATCAACTCACCCTTTAGTTCAATAAACTTATTTTATAAAATCGTTTATTAATTGCTCTGTTGTCAGTATTGTGGCAAATTCATCGTACAAGGTAGCTAAAGATATATTATGTATAGTTGCTGCATCATAATATGTATCATTTTGATCCTTCATACCGAAGGCTGCTGTTGCATCTGAAATAAGGTATGTAGCGAAACCTAAATTACCACTCATTCTTGTAGTTGTTGATACACAATGAGGTGTAGTCAAACCAGTTATAACAACTGTTTTTATTCCATTTACTTTTAAAAACTCTTCTAAATTTGTACCAATAAAGCTACTATTTACTTTCTTCGTTACTATTACTTCTTCATCAATAGGTTCAACTATTTCTTTTATAGCAAACCCCTTATTCTTCGGATAAAATACAGAACTAGGATTATCGGAAGTGTGTTGTATATGTATTACTGACCATCCTTTTTCTCTCCATAGTTGTAGTATCTTACTAATATTTTCTTCCGCATTTAGGTTATTTCGCTCTCCCCATTTTTCATCATCGAAAGCTTTTTGTACGTCAATTATAATTAAAGCTTTTTTATTTTCCATCATATGATTTCCCTTCCCCTAAGTTGAATTTCCTAGTTATTACTACAATTTAAACCCAGAATTTACTTTTGAAAAGTGCTATTGTTGTTAAACTAGTCGAGTAGAAGGGAATCTCTCTACCTCGCGGTAGATTGTATTCCTCCCCCCTCACAGAACCGTGCTTGCGCAATTAACGCACACGGCTCCTCCTAGTTACCATTCACATAATGTAGCCAATCTCTTTTCTTAATTCATATATGTTAACCTTAACTCTTGCGTAAGGTAGTGGGTATTTATTAAGAAAGAGTCTGAATTTTTCCCAAGTAAATGATTTCCTTTGACTTCTTCTATTGAGCCATTTAAACAGTATGTATCCGATTTTGTCCCTGAATTTGTTTACACTTTGGGTATTATCTGTGATGCAATAATAATTGTAATAACCTATAAGAGAGCGTCTAAATCTATCCATAATTATATGAATATCTTTATTTCTATTAACCTTCAACCATAGCTTAGATTCTTTGAGTTTGCCTTGGACTTTCTTCCTGCTTGACTTCCGCTTTACTCGGAACTTACCTTGTTTACTTTTCCCACAATAGTGTGTAAAACCTAGGAAATCAAAGGTTGCTGGTTTACTGTTTCCCTTTTGTTTTGCATCTTTCTCCGCAAATCTTCCAAAGGGAATAATTTTAGTTTTATCCTCAGCTATTTCTAAGTTAAACTTCCTTAATCTCAATTTTAAGGATTCGAAGAATTGTTCAGCTTCACTTCTAGATTGAAAACAACAGACAAAATCATCTGCATATCTCACCATGTATGCTTGTCCTTTGCACTGTTTTCTAACCCTTTTCTCAAACCATAGGTCTAGGACGTAATGGAGGTAAACGTTAGCTAATATCGGAGATATTACTCCACCTTGCGGTGTGCCACTATCTGTCTTGTATTTCTTTCCTTCCTCCATATATCCACCTTTAAGAAACCTACCAATTAATCTTAGGAGGTTAGGGTCAGAGATTCGCAGTTTTAAGAACTCCATCATCCATGTGTGGTCAACGTTGTCGAAGAATCCTTTGATATCTACATCTACTATATAATTTACTGACCTCTTTTCAATGTAATAGTTCAGTATTTTCAAAGCATCATGGCAATTACGGTTTGGACGGAATCCAAAGGAACAGTCTAGAAAATCATTCTCATAGATGGTATTTAGTATCTTTGTAATGCCTTTTTGTACAATTTTATCTTCATGTTCTGGTATTCCCAGTGGTCTTTTCTTGTCTGAATTGAGCTTTGGTATATACATTCTCCTTACTGGAACAGGACGATAACTTTTGCTTTTAAGCCTATTTACTAAACCCTCTATGTTTTCTTTAATATTTTCACTGTATTGCTCTTTAGTTGTACCATTAACCCCAGTTGCCTTTTTGTTAGGTAACTCATGATGACATTGAACTAGTGATTGCTCATTTAATAAATGCGCAAGAGATGTAAACTTCATCTTAGGATCAGATTTTGCTAATTCTGCTATCCTTAGTAGTTTTGTTTCCACTTATTATCCCTACCTCTGTGTGTAGTAAATGTGTCCCTAGTAAGGGTGATAACTGGTAGCTAGCCTTTCCTCCATCGGCATTACCCTACTTCATTGGTACTACGCTGCTATCCGACTCCCTAATCGGCATTTGGTTTCCTTACTTTGTATCGCTTGTACACCATACTCTTCTAACAAGAAAAGACCGATAGGGTCTCCCGAGTTGCCGTATCATATCAATGTATAGCGTGCCAAGGTCTCTGACTCCAGAGAGGTTTTACCCTTCTTGCCCTTAACGAAAGATAAAATGTAGCTTTCTGCTGCAGGAAAAGCATCAGCCCTCTCGATTTACTAACATTATGGAGCTCAATCCCTTCAACCATTTGGCTTTCGGCCCGCTACCTAACTGTCTACGCTTAAAGACTAAAGTTACCCTTAGTCCTCCAAGACTCGCTACGAGCGAATGGCTAGTTCTTACTCGACGGGAATCCCACCCGCTATATGACACGACCTATGCTCGGCCGCACTCCTGC
>NZ_JBALOP010000085.1:0-1446 GCF_036962685.1 Bacillus sp. JJ1566
TGAACTGCACCCCAATTGTTAGACACACTCTAACAATTGGAGGTGTAGTTTTTTTATGACTAAATTTACAGGTGAAGTAAAATTAAAAATTATTCAAGGCTATGACTCGATGGTAATTTCTCAAAAAGAATATGCAAAACGAATGGGGATTACTAAAGCCCAATTCCAATATTGGTTGAGGGTATATGAATTTCATGGAGGAGAAGGATTAATAAATCCCTATACAAACTGTTCTGTTGGATTTAAACTAGACGTACTAAACTATATGGTTCAGTCTGGTGCGTCTTTAATGGATACCGCAGCTCTCTTTAAAATCTCTAGTTATACAATGGTGTATGATTGGCAGAAAAAGATGGAGGTTGGTGGTGTAGAAGCCCTTGAACCGAAACTAAAGGGGCGTCCATCCGTGAAAAAGAAACCTATTAAACAACCAAAACAAGCACCAGCTGAAGGTTCAGTCGAAGCACTTAAAGCACGTATTAATCAATTAGAAATGGAAAATGAGTATTTAAAAAAGTTGAATGCCTTAGTTCAAAACAAGGAAAAATCACCAAACAAGACAAAGCACAAGTAGTCTATGAATTAAGGCATAAGTACCCGGTGAAGGAACTCGTGAAGCTCGCTGATGTTCCACGTAGTACATATTACGATATAGTGAAGAAAATGAATCGACCAGATCCAGATAGCGACTTAAAAGCTGAAATCAAGGCTATTTATGAGGAACATGAAGGTCGTTACGGTTACCGCCGTATACGTGATGAGCTAGCATATCGTGGACAAATAGTGAATCACAAAAAGGTTCAACGTATCATGAAAGAACTTGATTTAAAATGTCAGGTACGCATGAAAAAATATAAGTCATACAAAGGAACTGTAGGAAAAATTGCGCCAAATCATTTAGATCGTCAATTTACAGCTGATGCCCCAAATCAGAAATGGGTAACTGATATTACAGAATTTAAATTATTTGGCGAGAAGCTTTATTTGTCGCCTGTATTAGATTTATTTAACGGAGAAATTATTACGTATACAATTGGCTCTAGACCAACATATTCACTTGTTTCGGAGATGTTAGAGAAAGCTCTTAATCGCTTGCCAGAGGAACATAAACTACTGATGCATTCGGATCAGGGGTGGCATTATCAGATGAAACAATATCGTCATGCCCTTAAAGAAAGAGGAATTATACAGAGTATGTCCCGTAAAGGAAACTGTTATGATAATTCAGTGATGGAGAATTTCTTTGGGATTATGAAATCAGAATTCCTTTACTATAAGGAATTCGAAAGTGTAGAGCATTTAAAACAAGAACTAGAAAAATATATAAAATATTATAATACGAAACGGATAAAGGCAAAATTAAAAATGAGTCCGGTACAATACCGAACTCATTTTAAGCTAGCTGCCTGATGAAATAACCGTGTCTAATTTTTAGGGGTCACTTCA
>NZ_JBALOP010000086.1:0-7663 GCF_036962685.1 Bacillus sp. JJ1566
GTTCAGAATCATCAACTTGATTTAAAATATAATAAAAATTATCTACACTCCAATATCCGAAACTAGCTATTATTTCATCAAATAAATTCTCATACCTTTTAATCATAAAATTTAGGATTTCATTCCAAGCAATAAAGGCATCTAATCTTTTTTCATTAAAACTTGAAGTCAATAAGCTATTTTGGCGTTTTATATATATATAACCGATAAAATTTTTGTAAACTACTCGATTGGCATTAGAAAATAGTTTGTATGTAGTTGCTAAATCCTCATGTATTCTTCCTTCCGGAAAAATAATATTTACAAAGCAGCTTTTTTTAAACAATTTGTTACATAAAGAAAAACGATAAAGTTCGCCTTTAAAGAGCTGCTTCATCGCTTCTTCATTATCCATTAATTTCGTATAAATCTTGTTATTGTGCTGGTTTATAATTTTCCCATTCATTTCACGACCTAATATACATATGGATATATCGCTACTAGTGTCTTTACATAAATGATACAGCTCCATATACATTTCTTGTTCTATCCGATCATCACTATCCACAAATCCTATATATTCACCTTGGGCCATTCCAACTCCAACATTCCTGGCTGAACTTACTCCTCCATATTCTTTGTGTATAACTTTCACTCTTGTATCACTCGCTGCATATTCATCACAAATTTTACCACTGTGATCAGTTGACCCGTCATTTACAAGTATCACTTCAATATCAGTTAAAGTTTGAGCTAAGATACTATCAATACAGCTGCTAAGATATTTCTCAACATTATAAACAGGAACAATAATACTTACTACAGGTCCCATATGCATCTATCCATTTCTATATATTAATTTTCTCTTTTACCAGTGTTGATGAAACACCTTTTGTATAAGGGAAATAAACAATATCGACTCCAACTTGTTGTAATTGTTTCTCTACTTGTTCAAATAAATAATTCCCTTTCCAATCATCACCCACAAACATCACGTCAAAACCTATTTTTTCCCACGCCGAAAACTTATCTCGATTCATTTGTGGAACTACTTCATCCACGTATTTTATTCCTTCAACTATCGCCATTCTTTCATCATATGGAATCACAGGTTGTTTATTTTTGTAGGTCAAAACTAACTCATCCGTACTAACGCCTACAATAAGGTAATCACATTTTTCCTTTGCTCTCTTTAATATATTTAAGTGTCCGACATGAAATAAATCAAAAACACCGGTTGTATATCCAATTTTATACTGCTTCATATACTTCTCCCCTTTGCTTTTTAAAGCATGTTTCTGTTATTTCTTTTAATAAATATTCACTTGCTTTGCCTTCTTCAAACGATCCAATGTTTATCAAGAAATTATGTAATCTACTTCTGTATAATTCATAGTTAAAATCATCAATTTTCACTACTAAATCCTCGTTGCTAAATGCCGTAATAAAGGGTAATTGCTTTATATCAAAATATAGCTTTCTCTCGTTGCTTACGTATTCATTGACATCAGGAATATAAAGAAAACATGGGCGATTAGTTATAGAAAAATCAAATATTAGAGAAGAATAATCCGAAATAAGTACATCCGATATAGCTAATAATTCTTGGATATCGTCATACATTGTTACATCAATTACGTTAGAATCTTCTTTTTGTAGTTGGCTAGATTTAGAAATTAGGTGAGGGTGTAGTTTAATTAATAAAGTCCAGTCTCCCCCAAACTTGTTTTGGAGAGCATTTATGACTCTTGGAAATTCAAGATCATAGGCTTCTATCCCGTTATTTTTCCTGAACGTTGGAGCATATAAAACAATTTTTTGTTTTTCTGGTATTCTAAGGTTTTTGATAATCTCCTTCTTATTAAAAGAATTACTAAAGAAAAGATCATTCCTGGGAGTACCATACTCAAAAATTTTACCCTTATACCAAAAAGCATTATTAAAAATATCAGTGCTGTATCTACATCCTGATAGTAATAAATCACACTTTAAAGAGTCCCTTTTGGCCATTTCAACATACTGCAGAGGGAGTGATTCTTCAGCATCTTTTTCAATTTGTTTCAATCGTAAAGAACTATGCCAGGTTTGGATGTAATATTGTTCTTTTCTCTTAACGAACAAATCAGTAGTCCGAAAATTTGTAATTACCACTTTTGATGTGCTTAATTCGTAAAAGTATTTAAAAGACATCGTTTTTACTTTCCGTATGCCTTTTATATGTTTTTTTGACTTGAGATCTGTAAATGCCCATACAATATCAAATGTTTTCGGTGAACAATTTTTTAGAATATATTCGGATATATATTTTGGGTTGCAACCATATTGGCTTCCATAATAGCTAAAAAACATGACTTTATTATTTTTGATTGGAAAACAATTAAAAATATAGATAATTGCAAGATAAACAATTTTTTTTATTTTGTTCACTTACAGGACCTCCTTTCTTGGAATTTCCATTCGTTCTAGCCCCTGTTTATTTGCAAAAACGTTCAATTTTCGTAAAACCTTCTGGAATACAAGATAAATAATTTGTAACAGAGGGTGTATTGAAAATAAGTTTAACTGGGTCTTTAACTGCTTATCACTTCCGACTGCTTTTAATAGATAACCGTAATTATTTTTGATGTAAGTTCTAATTTCTTTCCTATGTAATCCGCCTTTGTCTTTGTTCTTATTCATAAACAACAAATTGTAGTGAATAAGGCTTGTTTTTAAAATGTTCTTGTATGATTCTTTTGTTAAGTATTCATAATGAATTTCTAAAAATTTATGTCGCACCTTTAAACCTTTTAATATATCAAGGTTCCTTGGGGTATATGTTGAAACAATACTGTCACTTCTTTGTAAATAGTAGTACATTGGTTTGTGAAGAATAAGGTAGGTGTTTACTCGATGCATAACATTATGTGACCAAAATACATCCTCGAATAAAACACCTTTTTCAAACGGGAGATCCTTTATCAACTCTGTTTTATAAAGCTTTCCCCAGGCAAAATTTTTCACTTTTTCGTTGATCACTAATTCTGTCATGAGGATCTTTTTATTCAAGGTTATAGGCATATCATCTTTCGAAAAATATCTATTATCAAACAGCAAATAATCTTCATAGGCATAATAAAAAGCTGATTGCACGATATCAGCTTTATTTTTGATACTATTGATTACCATAGTTTCCACCATGGTAAGATCCAACCAATCATCACTATCTACAAACAAGGTATACTCTCCAGTTACAAACCTCATTCCATAGTTTCTTGCATCAGACAATCCACCATTTTCTTTGTGTAGTGCAGTCACACGAAAATCTAACTCTGCGTAATCGTCTATAATAACTCCGCATCTATCCGGTGATCCATCATCGACAAGAATAACTTCTATATTTGAATATGTTTGATTAATGATACTCTCCACACATCTATGAATATACTTTTCAACCTTATAAACAGGAACAACAACGCTCACTTTTGGTAACATTTATTGTTCCCTCCCTAAATTAGTGCATATAATTTTTCTAACTCATTTGAATTTCCGTAATTCGTGTTTTTACAATTGGAAGTAAGTTTTTTTCGTAATCCGTTATCAAGATACATTCTTTCAATTCCCTGGGCTATTCCTTCAACAGATAAGTCACAAATGTAACCGTCAAATCCATTTTTAACCTGGCTATCTGCTGTGGAATAATTAGTGATTAGCACCGGCTTTGACAAAATTTGTGCTTCGCCGACAGTCACTGCTTTTCCCTCATATCTAGACGGTTGCACATAAATATCTGCTTCTTTCATAAAAGGAAACGGATTTGTTCTTTTACCTAATAAAATAAATGAATCTTCAAGTTCATATTTAGCAATTAAATGCTTAATAATTGTTTCATCTCCACCATACCCAACTACATACCAAACAATGTCATTGTAGCCTTGGTCTTTCAATAGCTTCAACGCTCTGACTGCATTATCTATTCCTTTGGCATGCGATAATCTTGCAACAGAAATTATTTTAAATCGTTTATCATTTTTCATTGGGTTCTCAATTTCTTGATTAGCTAAAGTTTTAACGATTTCAGGAGAAGTAATATTTTCCATGACTCTAACTTTTCGTTTTAATATTGGGTATTTTTTTATAAAAGATTCTTTGCAGCCTTGAGATACGGCAATAATGTAATCATATTTATTCCACATATCAACATCCAATTTGATATCTGTGTTTACGGTTGAAAAATCAGTGTGAATCCATGCAATTTTTGTTTTGGCTTTCACTTTCTCAGCAACAAAATAATGTGGCCATAAATAGCTAATGGCCACATCATATTCTTTCTCAAGCTTAGGTAAAAAAGGTAATGAATACTTCCACATATACTGCATTTGCTTATAACCATTCTCAGTTGACTTGTCAAAACTCGCTTTATACTTTGAAAATATTCTAGTTAAACCGATAGAAATATTTCCTTTCATAAAAATTTGCCCTATAGACATTCTAAAAGTTTTATATTTTTTCGATTCATTTAATAAATTAGGGTTATTAGGAAGTAGATTCATAAAATCGCCGGAATGACTGTATAGCATCAAATCCACTTGATGTTCTTTATAGTCGAAATTATTTAAAAGACTAATAAGGCTTCGCTCTACTCCACCTACCTCCATATCAAATGAAGAAATTAATACGTTCTTCATAAGCTCCTCCATTTTTATATCTGATAAAGTTCCATTAAATTTGATATGCCTTTTTGAACTTCATATCCATTTTTCTCGAAACCAGAAATGATTTTGTCTTTATTTGATTCTTTTTTTCCCATTACTTCAAGAATCTTATTAGCCCACGCAACGGTACCATCTTCAAGATGTACCCTTGAAACTAAGTCAATCTTTAAATCTGCTTCAGGTTGGATGGCTTCGGATACAATACAAGGAACACCACTGGCTTGTGCTTCAAGAAGAACGAGCCCAAGCCCTTCATAAATAGAAGGAAATACAAAAACGTCCATGCTATGAAGAATCGTTGAGATATCACTTCGAACCCCTACAAATTTAATATGATTATATAAGCCTTCAATTTTTGCTTGCTCCTCAATTTCTTGCCTTAGATCTCCATCCCCCACTAAAAGCAATTTTATCTTTGAATCCCTCTTGATTAAGTTTTTCAAAACATCTAATAAAAATTTATGATTTTTTGGTTCAATAAATCGCCCGATGTGCCCAACAATCTTACTTCCTTCTAAACCAGCTTCTTTTTTAAACTGTTCAACTTTATCGGTATCAATTTCAATAAAATTTTTATAGTCAATTAAATTTGGGAAAAAAGTATAATTTGGTTTTCTTAAAACCATTTCACCAAATAAATATCTTCCCGCTTGATTACTGCATGCCAAATAATGAGTAGAGAAATTTAAAATTATATTTCTCATTACTTTTATATAAAATTTTCTAATCACACTATTAGAGTGATCTAAAGTTGTATGCGCGTGTGCAATTCTAATCTTAATCCCCGCTAATTTAGCTGCTATATTGGCAGTCCCGCAATGAAATAACGTATGAGAGTGGACTGCATCATATGGGCCATTTTCCTTGATTGTTTGTACAAGTTCCTTTATAGATTGAGTTTTAGATAACTTAATCACTTTACCACCTAAAGATCTTATTTCCTCATCGTAATGGGCATCTTGTTGACTGTAAGAAATAAAATCAAATTGGACTTTTTTTCGTTCAATGTTTCGATAGATATTCATGAGCATTGTTTCTGTACCAGCCCTGTTCATTGCCCCTACTATATGAAGAATTCTTTTTGGATTATTAACCATCATCATTTTTACCTCAAAGTCCAACCGGGTATTTTATTGAAAGTGTATTTTTTACACAGTCAATTACTCGCATTTGATCGTCCTCTGTCATGTTAGTTCCGGAAGGTAGGCAAATACCAGTTTCAAACAAATGCTTTGAAACATCGACCTCTTCATTATGAGGATAATATTTTCCCCCGTTAAATAACGGTTGAAGATGAAGTGGTTTCCAAACAGGGCGTGCCTCAATATTTTCATTGGAAAATACATCCAATAGTTCATTAACTGAAGTCCCTGCTATGCTTTTGTTAATAGTTAGGGTAGTTAACCACCGATTTGAGTATGTATTTTTTAATTCTGGCATAAACTCAAATCCTGGGATTCCAGATAATTCAGTATAATAGCGATTAAAAATGTCTCTTTTAGCCTGCACTCTCATATCTAATACCTCTAATTGCCCTCTGCCAATCCCTGCCAAAACATTACTTAGTCGATAATTATATCCAATTAAGCTATGCTGATAATGTCTTGCAGGATCCCTTGACTGTGTGGCTAAAAATCTTGCTTTCTTCATCGCCTTCGAATCATTCGAAACCAACATTCCTCCCCCCGAAGTAGTAATGATTTTGTTACCATTAAATGAAAATACTCCAAACTTTCCGAAAGTTCCACTAGGAATTCCCTTATATGTTGAACCTAGAGATTCTGCTGCATCTTCTATTACAGGGATGTCGTACTCATTACATAGCATTAAAATCTCATCCATATTTGCACTTTGACCATATAAATTTACTACAATAACTGCTTTCGGTAAGTCTCTTTTTATTGCTGCGTCACGCAGTGCTGCTTCGAGTGCTATCGGAGACATATTCCAGGTTGCAGGTTCAGAATCAATGAAAACAGGTTCTGCACCTTGATAGAGTATAGGGTTTGCACTTGCTACAAAGGTAAGACTAGAACAAAACACTTTGTCACCTTTACTTACCTCTAATAAAGAAAGAGCCAAATGAATTGCCGCAGTTCCTGAACTAACTGCCACAGCTTCATTGGCTCCTACATAAGAGGCTATTTCTTTTTCAAAGGCATCTACATTTGGACCTAATGGTGCAATCCAATTTGTTTCGAATGCATCTTTTATATACTTTATTTCTTTCCCACTCATATGTGGTGAGGCAAGGTATATCCGTGGTTTATGTTTCAAATAAATGCACCCCCTAGTATAAGTTCATTATGCATTTTGTACTTTTCTTTCCAACTTTCCCCGGTAAATTGGAAAATAATCTTCTTTTAATTCATACTGTTTCTTTAGATATTCAATTACATTATTATATATTTCTTTATTATGGATCTTCTTCCCGATGAAATAATCATAATTGCGATTATTTGAAAAAGATGTTTTGTACTTAAATAATCCATCATTTTCTTGATAACCTCCACCTAAATGGAGCTCCTTCGATCCAAAGGATTTACAAGCTTCAATCATAAAATCAAATAATAGATTATTTGGGCGGTACTCTAAATATTTTGTTTTGGATGCACCGAGGTGATAGTGTGAAAACTCTTTTCCTACAATAACTAATGTTCCAGCGATAATCTCATCTACACGTTTTGCAAATAATAATAAGGTTTTACTTATTTCTGTCTTTTTTACTTGTTCATAAAAATACTGATCATCAAAATAATAATAATCACTGGCATTATTTCGATCCATTGTTTCCTTATACATTCCGATAAATTTATCGACATTTTCCTTTGTACTTTCAGCTACATAACAAGAAATATTATTGTTGTTTGCAATTTTAATATTTCTCTTATTGGAGGTTGTATAATTTAATCGAATCTCTTCTAATGATTTAGTTAGATCCACTGCAGTAGTTTTTCTAATATATTCAATATCCATTACATCTTTACAAT
>NZ_JBALOP010000087.1:0-1102 GCF_036962685.1 Bacillus sp. JJ1566
CCACTGAACTACTTCCGCAAAGTATTTGATTCAATCAAAAATGGCTGGGCTAGCAGGATTCGAACCTACGAATGACGGAGTCAAAGTCCGTTGCCTTACCGCTTGGCTATAGCCCAATGATAAGCCTCCGTGAATATGCTTCCTTGAATTTACTTCATGAATAATCATCGCAAGAGGATATTCTGGAAAATTTCAGCAGGAAATTTTACGGAATGTCGTTGACAACACTGAGTCATCATGATCATCTTATTAAGAAAATCAAAAAAATGCTTCAGACATAAAACTTAAAAACAAAAGGGCGACTGATGGGAATCGAACCCACGAATGTCGGAACCACAATCCGATGCGTTAACCACTTCGCCACAATCGCCATAAATAGATTGGCAGGGGTAGTAGGAATCGAACCCACACCAAAGGTTTTGGAGACCTTCGTTCTACCTTTAAACTATACCCCTATGATATATAATATTTCTATTTAAATAAGTTGTTACTAATAAAATCAAATGGTGGAGGGGGACGGATTCGAACCGCCGAACCCGGAGGGAGCGGATTTACAGTCCGCCGCGTTTAGCCACTTCGCTACCCCTCCACTATTAAATTAAAAATGGTGCCGGCGATAGGAGTCGAACCCACGACCTACTGATTACAAGTCAGTTGCTCTACCAACTGAGCTACACCGGCAAATAAATATTTACAAAACAAATGGTGGCTCAGGACGGAATCGAACCGCCGACACAAGGATTTTCAGTCCTTTGCTCTACCGACTGAGCTACTGAGCCACATATATAATATAATGGCGGTCCCGACCGGGATCGAACCGGCGATCTCCTGCGTGACAGGCAGGCATGTTAACCGCTACACCACGGGACCATGTAAAAGTATTAAATCTTTCAATGCACAATTTCTTGTATTAATTGTCCCTTCCTCTACTAGCCTATTCAAGAAGAATCATCCGTCGGGACAACTCGTAGTAGATTCGATGATGTTTTGCTCGTCGCTACATCACGGGACCATTTTTTAAATATTTCGTCTCTTGTCACAAGACAACTACTATCTTACTATAACATTTCGTTCTAGTCAACAATTTTTTTTGGTTGCGGGG
>NZ_JBALOP010000088.1:0-3520 GCF_036962685.1 Bacillus sp. JJ1566
AAACTGAGGGAGTTTAAGTGTCAGCCTTCACATAGATAAATAAATTTAACCTTTTATATTAAATAGACACAGAGTAAACATACACTTCTTTTCCCCATTTGTTTATAGTTTTTATCACCTGCATACCAATTCGTTCAGCGACTTTAACTGAAGGAATATTATTTACATCAGGCAAGGAGACGATCCTATTTAATTTTAATCGTTCAAATCCATAATTTTTACACGCTAAAGCTGCTTCAGTTGCATATCCATTCCCCCAGACTCGCCGAATAAATAGATAGCCTATCTCCATCTCTATTACATCATCTACTTCTTGAGGTACAATTCCACATTGTCCAAGAAATTCTCCTGTTACTTTATCTTCTACGATCCATAAACCTACTCCATATTCATCATAATTTGTTAAGGTCCATTTAATCCATTCATTTGTTTCACTTTCGTTTTTGGTTGATGGATAATACCTCATTGCTACTGGGTCTGAAAAGATTTCCATCAAATTTCTAGTATCATCTTTAGTCATTTTTCTTAAAATTAATCTTTCCGTACATATCACTGGATTCTCCAATTACTAATCCTCCTATGTTTACCCTTATTAAACTGCTCTGTTTGTAGTAGAGCAAAAAGAGCTTACCAAAAGCAGCCAAGATAAATATATTATTGTAAACACTTTTTAATATCATTGATAGCTTGTAAATGCATTCCTTCATGGAAGATCGTTCGTATTAACACTTGTTCAATTGTCCGCATCCCCATCTCAGTAGAAGGATACTCTTCTTCCAAACGATGTCCATAATTTTCCCTCAATTTAAACGGTTGCTCTTTCAGCAATTTTTTTAGTTCTATATAAGAGGGCGTCTCCGCTGAGAAATGAACTGGTGTTGTACCATAACTAAACCAGTTACGAAAAATATCTGGGACCTCTGTCTTTTCCTTCGTTAAAGCCTCAATCCATAGGTATTGGTCCAGATAAATATGTCCCATATTCCATCTAATATTATTTTTAAACTTATTCGGGACTATTTCGGCTGCATCTGCACTTATTCCGTTTAAACTATCTAAAATTTCTTTTCTGTACGTTTCTAACTGTTTAAAGAGAATGATATGACGTTCCTTCATTTTTTTACTCCTTTCAAAATTTTATAGGTTTGTCAACGAGTATGTTAAAAGATATAAAATTCGTTACTTATACTCATCCATTCTATTTATTAATTCACTTTTTAAAAATTGTTGTGTTTTCAATACGAATCGAATTCACTTCTCCGCATTCTAAACAAAATGTGTATATTTTATTTGAACCACTAAGTGACATTTTGCTGGGTTTTACAGGCATATAATCCGTAGCCTCAGTAAATTCCGTACTTCCACATTTAACACATTTTTCACTTGAATGTTCCATTACAAAATCCCCTTTTAATTTAGTTTTGAAATTCACTTTATTTAAAGAATTAAAATTATTATTTAAATACGACTTGATGAAAGAAAGTTTTAAATGGTTTTACTAACAAGACAGTTTACCCCATTGCAGAAATGCACATTTTTGTTTAAGAACACCTATTCTTTACGAAAGCTTTTGATAAACATAAATCCAGCAATTATAGTCCCCAAACTAAATATAGGGTTTGTGAAGGTTAGGATATTGGGAATCGGGAATGAAAAAGGAAAGTACCAGTAAAAAGATATATACATCATAGGTAGCGCCACTAATATAATCTTATAAAAATTAACTCTCCACTTTCCCTTCTTTCTAATTTCCACTAAAAAATCGGGAACTCCGAGATATAGCCCGATTGGAAAATACATTAAAATTATTAGGATGTGCCAAGGATATATCCTAAAACTAGCATTAGCTCTATATTCAAAATACGCATTTACATTACTAATAAATACGAACAAAATGAAGAAACCAAAGAAGTAAATTAAGTTTCCCAAAACCTTTCTGTAATTTATCCTCAATATAATTGCCCCCCATTTTATTGAGATATGTTTCTAATAGTTCATTAATTCATTAATATTTCAACTTAACATTAACATAAAATTCAGAATTATTTAACCTCCATAAAAAAAGACAATCAATTAGATGATTGTCTATTGAATCCTATTTATTATTTCACTGTCTTTGGCTCTGCTTCGATAAAAATAATAGAATCAGCTTTATACATTTTTCCGTCCCAGCCATACTTAACCTTTAGGCTGCCTATACTTGCTTCGGGAATAGATACAAATACAGTTGTATAGCCATATAGAGTACCGTTTTCAGGCTTAAAATCCTCTAATGAACCAACTGCAGGTACATCTACAGGAATGTAATAATCAAATGATGAATAGTCCACTTTGTATTTATTTTTACCGATCGTAATCATAATTTCATTACCTTTTCGGTCCATTGTTACAAGCCGTTTAACAGCATCATTAAGGGATTCGACTGGAACCTCGGTGTATCTCCTGTCAGGATCCTGTATTTGATTTAATACATGAATTCCTTTAGTGGATATCCCAGACCCAGAACCAGAGATAAGCACAACAATAATATCTTTTAATTCATCACCATTTATATCCTCATAAAATAAATGTGATGCAAATTTATCATTGTACCAGTTCGGAAAGTTGTAAAATAATTCGCCACCAACACTATCTACTCCACCGCCTACTTGAACAGTAAAGTTTTTAGTAGCCATACTATTTGCCTTATCTGCAATTAGAAAAATGTTTTCATACAATACATCAGAGATAATATACGATGTAACAACTCTCTGAATTGCGTATGCTTTTCCTGTGTGACAAATTAAAAGCATTGTTAACATTCCTACTAAAAGTTTTTTCATTGTTATCACTCCTTATTATTTATCATTTCCCAATAAGAAGTGAATGATGGGGCTTTTGTTGGGGGTAACTTCTCAATTTTTGTCATCTTCAACCGACTGCTTTTCGTTAATAAAAATAAGCGATAATCCTTGGACTATCACACGTATTGTTCTATTTAAGTACCTATTTGCGCTACATTTACAAACCCGATTATTTTTCCCATAGCTCAACTAGCCTACCTTCAGGATCTTCAATCCAGATAAACTTACCATATTCACTAACCTCTTCTTTCTTTACAAGAGGTACACCAATTTTCTCAAGATGTTTAATAGTCTCGTTAAGATTATCAACCTGGAAATTCAACATCACTTGCTGGTCTGTCGGGAAATAGCTGTCATCTTCAGTAAAGAAAGAAAAGACAGTTTCATTTCCTGCTTGGGGTTTGATAATCTTCCCATTCCAGTTTTCTATATCAATCTCCAACACTTCGCTGTACCATTTTTTTATTGCAACTAGATTTTTTGTCCTCCAAAATATTCCACCGAAACCTTTAATCATAATAATGCTCCTCCTCGCCTCTCTAATTTCATTCATTTTTTCATTAAATGTAAAGACTTAAACATTCAGTAATTCATATTTGTTAACATTATTGCCCTACATCATTATTTTGCATAATAACTTCAACAAAAAAAGCGATATTCCTTCTTGAACTGCACCC
>NZ_JBALOP010000089.1:0-12140 GCF_036962685.1 Bacillus sp. JJ1566
GTTTTCAAAGAACTTTTTTGACTCGCCGCTCAGAAGCGACTTTCTTAATATATCATGGTGATTTATTAATGTCAATAATATTTTTCAAAAGTTTTTGCCGGCTTGTTTCTGTCTTTCAGCGGCGAAATCTAATATAACACGGGGGCAATTAATCCGTCAACACTAAAATAGATATTTTTCTAAAATAATAAAAACCCCTTCAATTATGATGAAGAGGTTCAATGATTTTATCTATTTACATTGTATGTTCTATGAAAAATACCTTTTCCTTTTGTTTCGATTGTTTCTACATTTATAAAATGTTTTTCCACAAGGAAATCAAGATATACTTCTAGGTCGACCGAGTATACTTTAAACTCAGGGAGTTCCATTATCTCACCGAATGTCCAGGAATCATTTCTTTGAGATAGAACATTTAGGATATGACCGGCTCCACTTTTTGCTCTGGAATGTATGAGAAATTCACTTGCTAGGAAGAGAAGTTCTAGACGCTTTTCAAGTGATTCTTCACTTTCTAAAAGTTCAATATACAATTTATAAATTTGTGGATCTATTTGTTTTACATGATTCCAGACGGTTATCTCCGGATGAAAACCATTTTCGATAATCGCCAAACGTGCTAAGTGATGAAGTGCATGAATGACATAATTATAGGCATCTAGATGTTGGTTGGCATTAAAAAATGCTTTTCCGTCCTGGTATCGACGAATTAGTTTTGCAAATTCGATTCCCATTTTAATTTGTCTTTCGGCAGCTGGAAATTCATGCAGCTCGTTCCTTAAGTTGGTGATGTAATCATTTCGATCAAATAGTATTCTTCCGTTCACGATCCAGTTTACGATCTTCCGGTTGGAACCGAATAAGAGCCATTCATTCATTTGGCTTTCTTTTACTGTATACAAGGATGCTTTGTTATTATCATATTCATAATGTTTAATAAACACATTTTTCTCTGCCTCTTTTACAATGACAAGTAGGGCTTTATCAAAGTAATCTGTATGTGTAAAAGCATCCTTCCCCTTTTCGATTAAAATAACTCCTAGGGTATTGGGGTGGCTTGCTCTTTCTTGGTAAAGAGGTCGAAGTAAATCCTCCATTTTGATTTCCTCCATTCAAATCCGATGCTAATATATTTCGACGCATAAAAAATAAAACCCTGCACATTTTAAGCAGAATCTTTTTTTATTTTTATCTTTCTTTTTTATATTGTATAGTATATCTAGGAGGTTGTATGAAAAATGGGTGTAAAATATTCAAGTAAAATTAATAAAATTCGTTCTTTTGCTCTTGCTTTGATTTTCGCTGGATTTATTGTCATGTACGGTGGAATCTTTTTTAGAGAAAATGTTATTTTAATGACAATCTTTATGATTCTTGGTCTTATTTTTATTTTAGCAAGTACAGTCGTGTATTTCTGGATTGGTTTGCTTTCAACTCGAACCATTCAGGTAGTCTGTCCATCTTGTGAAAAGCCAACTAAGATGTTAGGCAGAGTAGATGTGTGTATGTATTGTAAGGAACCATTAACACTTGATCCGGATCTCGAAGGAAAAGAGTTTGATGAGAAATACAATAGTAAAAAATACAGTAAAGTAGAAAAGTGATAAGCGCCCGCCTATCGGCGACAAGCATAAGACGAGAGCTGACAGAAGGCGCCTTGACCTAGACAATAAAAAGAAAAAAGCTGACAGGATGCCCTGTTAGCTTTTTTAGTGTGCTGCTTTCTTTTGACATTCTTGACATGAGCCGTAAATTTCCATTCTATGATGACTAACTTTAAAGCCAGTTACATGTGCAGCCAAAGCTTCTACTTCATCTAATCCTGGGTAATGGAAGTCCACAATTTTACCACATTCTTCGCAAATCACATGATAGTGCTGTGTTGTGATAAAATCAAAACGGCTTGAAGAGTCTCCGTAAGGTAATTCCTTCACTAAGCCAACTTCACGAAATACACGTAGATTGTTATATACAGTTGCTACGCTCATATTTGGGAACTTTCCTTCAAGTGCTTTATAAATATCATCTGCAGTCGGGTGACTCATTGAATTAATTAGATATTCTAATATCGCATGACGTTGCGGAGTGATTCGAACCCCGGTTTCTTTCAACGTATCAAGCGCTTCTTTCAAAAGATTTTCAGACACCCCCATGCACCTCTTTTCTAGTAAACATTATTACTTTATAATCCTTATAATTAGTGTATCTTGCTTAGGCCGCTTTTGTCAACATATCTACCATTACTATATGACTAAATCCAATGAAATAAGCTTTTTTTGCCGAAAATCTCATTGATGGAGTGTTGATTCACTTTGGCCAAGCTTATGATTGACATAGCGAGCTGCTACAAAAAGAAAATCTGAAAGGCGATTTAAGTATGAGACCACCAGTGGATTAACCTCTTCTCCAACTGCTACAGCATTTCTTTCAGCTCTTCTCACAATCGTTCTCGCAACATGGAAGATCGCTCCCGCTTGGCTGCCACCAGGTAGAACAAAGTTTGTAAGTGGGGGATTTTCGGCATCCCATTTATCTATTGTTTCCTCTAATAAAACAACATCCTCTTGCGAAACCTTCCATTTGACTTCCTTCCCTGCAGGTGTAGCTAACTCTGCACCGACGTGAAACAAGGTCGTTTGAACCTTTTTGAAAACCTGCTCAACCTCTTCTTTGCCTTCAAATTGACACTCATGTAAGTGACTTAAGCCTAATCCAATCATGGAATTTGCTTCATCACAGGTTCCATATGCTTCAACACGCAGATCCGTTTTTGAAACCCGCTGCCCATATACTAATGAGGTCGTCCCTTTATCCCCTGTTTTTGTATAGATTTTCATCTTAATACCCCCGGTTCAAGTCAATTTTATTGATAAATTCACTGCCACCTTGCTTATATATATGAAGATTTTTTTCAAAGATTTCAAAGGATCTTGGTTGATAATAATTTGACTTACTTGAGATATGTGGCGTGACTGTCACATTTTCAAGTGTCCAAAATGGATGAACGCTAGGAAGTGGTTCCTGTTCAAATACATCCAATACTGTGTGTGAAATCTTTTTTGATTCCATAGCTCGTAGTAAGACCTCTTCTTTTACTAAGTCGCCGCGCCCAATATTGATGAAAATCGCTTCTTTTTTCATTAATTCAAAATGGGAATCGTTTAGGATATATTTTGTTTCACTGGTGCTTGGAAGGACCGAAACAAGATAGTCGGCGTTTTCACAAACATAATTGAGCCCATCGAATTGAACCATTTCATCGATAAATTCATGTTTGTTGCCGCTGCGATTTAATCCGATGGTCTTCATGTTAAAAGCTTTTGCGAGTCTCGCAATTTCTCCACCGATGGCACCGACACCTAAGATTCCGATTGTTTTACCGTGTAGCTCACCAACAGGAAAATGGGTGAATCGATCCCAGTTTTTGTTTTTTTGTTGCTCCACGATTTTCAGGTTTTTCTTTGTAATATGTAGCATCATGGACAGGGTGTATTCAGCCATCGGAATTTTATGAATGCCTCTAACGTTTGTAACAAGGATTTCTTTTTCCTTAATTGCTTCAAATGGCATTAGCTCTAGTCCCGCTGAGATTACCATGATCCATTTTAGATTTTTGGCCATTTCAATATGTTCTGGGGTTAAGTCTTCCCCGTATGTTAGTAAAATGTCTGCGTTATGTAGTTCAGGTAATGCTTCTTTAATATCCTCACAATAGATAAACTCTTCATCTGGAAACGCCTTTTTCATGTTTTCTGTAATTTCTTCAATTGGAATAAATGTTGATAAGATTCGCATTATTACGCCTCCTTATCTCCTATAGTATCAAGTTTGATAAAAAGGTGGAAGCAAAAAAAGGTGCGAGATTTCTCTCGCACTAAATACGCTAACATCTGAGGAGGTATGCCCTACACTAATAAGATACGTCCGTTATATCGAAAGTGTATAGACGTTTGACACTGTCCATTAAAAATAGGCACCATGGTTTAATCCGTCCACTTGAAATATTTTAAACCGATGCTTGTGGATACTACTAGAATTCCTAATAAGATTCCGATGTCAAAAAGTCCATCTGATGTGAAAAGTGTACCGTTCCAGCCATCTCTTAGGACGTTTACAACATAGGTTAATGGTACGACGGCAGCAATTTTTTGAAGCACTTCAGGATATGTTTCTAATGGAATGGTTGCCCCGGATAAAAACATCATTGGGTACATTGCAATCATAGCAATGCCTAATGCTGTCTGCATGCGCTTTGTCACACTTGAAACGATAAAGCCAATTGAGAAAAACGTAATTGCACTAAATGTTAAGGCTACAAAAAACTCAAAAGGATGTGCAGTTAACTCTGAACCAAATCCGAACTTTGCAATTAATAAAATTTCAATTGCGCCAACATAAATGGCGATAAAGCCTTTTAAAATCGTTGCTGTAAAAATCGCGTTTTGATTGATTGGTGTACCTTTTAAGCGTTTGTATACTCCTTTTTCACGGTCAATCACGATTTGAAGTCCCATGGAGAAAAAGGCTGTTGTAAAAATAATAATGGCGATCATGCTTGGAATATAGGCTTGAAAGTAATTGAGCCCTTCGTAAGTATTCGATTCAAACATGAATCCAAACACGATAAAGCTGACGGCTGGGACGATAAAGGTGAACAATAAAGCTAATGTCTCGCGAAAAAATAATCTTAATTCCATTTGTGTATGTGTAATAATAGTTTGCATTTGTTTTTCCTCCTTATTAAATCAAATGCGCCTTGGCGTATTTGCGCCCAGATTTTTTAGGCCCACACGAGGTGGGTCACAAAGACGAAGACATCAGGAAGTGGCGTTCTTAGTCTTTGATCTTATGCTCGAAAAACTTCCTTTGAAAATCTGTGGCATCCGCCGGAGGCATTAACTTTATTCAGTCAGGTTATAACCACCAAAATAATTTCCCAAACGTATAAATGGAAGACTCTTGCTGAATAAAGTTAAACCGCGTATTTTAAGTACACATCTTCCATCGTTCCTGCACCTTGCAGGTAAGAATCGATCAGATTCTGTGGTTGATCACAAGCTACTAATTTTCCTTTTTTAATAATGGCGATTCGGTCACAGTGCTTTTGCGCTTCATCCATATAATGTGTGGAAAGAAGAATCGTTTTTCCTTCGTCACGGTAGCGATTGATGCAGGCCCAGAGATCGCGTCTAGCCTGTGGGTCTAAGCCTGTCGTAGGTTCATCGAGAAAAATAATCTCTGGATCGTTTACGAGCGCTAATGCCAAGGATGTGCGTTGCTGCCATCCACCTGATAGATTCTTAACATATTTGTTTAGATACGGTTCAAGCCCGAGTGTTTCGATGATTTCCTGTAAGTCTCGTTTTTTATCATAATAGGAGCTGAATAGTTTCAAAGCTTCCTTGACTTTGATTCGGTCGTAAAGGGCTGTTTGTTGAAGCTGAATTCCGATTTTTTGCTTGATTTCATTTGATGCTTCTTCAACGTTCATGCAAAGGACTTTTATGGTTCCTGCGTCTGGCTTGCGAATGCCCATCATGATTTCGAGGGTGGTGGATTTTCCTGCACCGTTTGCACCGATGATTCCTAGTATCTCTCCTTTTTTGACTTGTAAGGTAATGCCGTCCACTGCTTTTACGTCTCCATAGCTTTTTGATATATTTGTAAGTTCAATTACATTTTGAGTCATGTTAAGTTCCTCCTCTTCATTTCGCTTTGCTTTGTTATCCTTATCATAGACAGCGAACCTTAACTCAACCTTAAGTGAGTCTTATATCATTATTAAGATTATTTAACACAGCAAAAAGCTTGGATTACAGATGCAACCCAAGCCTTTTACGATATCTATGAAATTGTAAAACTACCAATCATATTCCGATTTCTAACATCTTTGCTGTTACTTCTTCGACCCTAAGATCGATATCCGTCCGGTCATATTTCGGAAGTTTCAAGTCGTTCACAATACTACCGTCTCGCATAAAGAGAATGCGTTCCGACCGAGCTGCAACCTTTGCATCGTGAGTGACAAGCATAACCGCGGTGCCGGCTGCGTTGATTTCGGAAAATAAGTCCATAATCTCCTGCGCAGATTTTGAGTTAAGCGCTCCAGTTGGCTCGTCACCAAAGATAATTTCCGGGCCATTCATCAGGGCACGGCATATCCCAGCACGCTGAAGTTGACCTCCTGAAACCTGTGTAATGTCACGCTTTTCAAGTCCCGCAATTCCCACTCTCTTCATTAGTGAGCTTGCTTTCTCTGAAATTTTTGTAACGTTTTTTCGATTATCACGCATAGCTGGTAAGATAATATTGTCGATAATGTTTAAATTTTTAAGCATCGTCGGCTGCTGAAAAACAAATCCCATGTTATTACGACGTATATCCGAAAGTTCGTTCTCAGAGCATGTTGATAAATCTTTACCGTCAAAAAGAACCTTACCACCATCAACATTGTCCGTACCACTTAGTGCAAACAGTAGCGTTGATTTCCCAGAACCTGAGGGTCCCATAATCGTAACGAACTCACCCTCGTTAATTTCAACAGATACTCCATCAAGAACATTGCGCTGTTCATTTCCCTCACCGAACATTTTTATTATATGATCACCTATTAGAATCTTCTTCAAATGCCTACTCCTCCTATTCCTTAATATGTTCGGAAATTTTTATTTGTCCCGCGCTCGATGTACCAAACATTGTTGCGAGAAGTACCATGACTGCCATCATCAGCGGACTAAGCAAATATGCCTGAACCGGATTGACCGTAAAATCAAACGTTGATGCTCCAAACGAAGCGATGAGCATGCCCGCAAAAATCTCGCCGAGCGTGTTCGCGAGAAGAGTGCCGAGAACAATTCCGATAATCAGTACAACAAATGATCGTGAATAATACTGCACCTTAATGTCCGAATTTGTAAAACCAAGGGCCTTCAATACGGCTATGGAATTCCTGTCCTTTGCAACAAGCATTTTCATGAACAACAGTGTAACCAGTATTGTAATAACAAGCGCAACAGCAATTGCTGAGTATGAAGCCACTTCCACGGAACTTATTGTTGAGCCTAAAGTCTGGGAAACAAATTCATTGATGTCTGAAGTCTTCGCGAAATCAAATTGGTCTGAGTATGCCGAAACCATGCTGTCTACAAGTGATATATCCGAGAGTTTGACACAGATGATGGTCCACATGATATTTGCCGAATTGTCGGTGAATACAGCCTTTGCGGTTTTACCACCATTCGTAACATCGGAATATATTCCAGTAACCGTAAGTTCTTTTTTATTCCCATCACTTACAAGTGTAATGATATCTCCCGCTTTTTTTCCAAACTCTTCAGCATTTAAAATCGAAAGGGCGATTTCGTAATCACGGATAGGTGCTCTACCTTCAGAGTACTCGATAGGAAATGCCGAATGGTCACCGAGCTCAACTTTTATATTTTCCTCAGTCCCATTATTTGTTTTTACTTTAAAAGTCTTTGTTGTCAAAACCGTATACTTGGAAACGGAGCTGTCACTTTCTACCGTTTTTACGATTTCATCCGTTTTGTCAGAATTATTACTCTGAATACGTAGATCATAATCTCCAATTCCCATATATTGAATGAAGCCCTTTGAAGATATAGTGTTGTACAGGTTCTGCGGAACAATGATGATAAATGACGAAATCACAAGGACTATCAGCATTGTTGTGTAAAGTCCCTTTCGTGCGAGAACATCCTTGATTCCAAGGAATATATTCGTGTTAAACAATTTGTTTCCATTTAAGGAAAAACGCTTTGCACCAGCTTTCTTTTCCGGAGAAGTTCCAAAGCGAATGGCCTGTGCAGCGGATATTTTCCGAAATTTCTTCAAAACAAAGTTTACATAAGCTACAATTGCAAGAAATACAAGCAGGATGCCAATGATTCCTAAAACTAGGGCAAAAGAAGAATTTTCGCTTTCACCCATATACAATCTAATATTTTCTAGAAGTTTACCTTGGAACAACAATGAGAAAATAAACCCAAGAATACTACCAGCAGCTGCTATACTTACGTACTTTGCAACGTAAATCTTTTTAATATCGGAAAGACGAAGTCCTATTGCTTTCATTACACCAATTTCACGGTAGTCGTCCTCGATTTTAGCAAGTAACGTAAAACGTATACTCATAAATGCGATGGCAACAACCAGAGCGCTTACTAGAAGGATAACAGCAATCATCATCCCGTCTGAAATGGCGTTCATCATTTTGAATAGAGAATAAGTCACGGTTGGGCCGTTCGCTTCAAGCCCTGCTGATGCATATTCCGATTCAAATTCCCCTATTTCTGAAAAATCGTTTAATCTAAACTCAATCAGATATTCGATACTACCTAGATCCTTTATTTCTGCAAAATCATTCTCGCTTACAAGAAATCGTTTTGATGCAGAGAGCGAGGAATTCATCGTCGAATCACGGAGAAATCCCGCTACAGTAAATTCCTTCCCGCTAATTACAGCCTTATCACCGACTTTTGTAGTTTTGTCCTTCATATAGGCAACTGGAACGTAAATCTCACCATCAGATACGTTGATGATGTTGCCGTCAAGATCAAGAAGATAATCGAATTTTTCATTCTGTATGCTAAGGCCGTTATCCTGAACACTATTGGCAAGCGAATTATCTCCTAAAATAATTTGAGAGCCATCGATACCTAGGAACTCTACTATCTCATATTCTTCGACTTTATCATTTTGGTCTGCAAAAGATTTAAGTCGATCCCTATCAATTTCTCCAGAATGCATTTGCATAAAATGTGGCGCTTCGGCTTTTGTCATTAACATATCTAGCGCACCTGTCAGATTAACAATAAGTATCGCTGCGAGTGACACAAGCATTGATGCTGCAGCGACAAAAATCATCGTTGTAAAAGTTATTACTTTGCTTTTTACTATGTCATTTCGGATTAGTCTAAAATACATATGTCACCCCTGTTTTTACTTCTAGCAGTTTCCTGTGGATTTTATAAAATTTACTTATTATTTTCGCTCCCAAACATTTGCATAACACTCATTAAGCTTCCTCTTTCTGCACCAAGTAGCCTTTCTCCATTAAATATTAATGCTTGTACTCTAGAGGCACGCTCCTCCTCGGTCATCTCTACCAGATCATCATCAAAAACGGTATTTGAATATGTAACAAGCATTTCCATACATTCATACGGATAAGGCGTACTAAAAAGTCCGTGTTCAATGCCCTCTTGGATGATACCGGTTAGGATGGGTGTAACACCGTTGATAATGACTTTTTGGATTTTCTGATGCATAAGTGCGTTCTGGGGCTTGTGAATATGATCGAACATGTCCTTACTGCCTCTGCCACTTACATTCATTGATAAAACAACGCGTATCATACGCTTGACTACAGGAATACTCTTGTCTGCAGCAACTTCCTGTGCGGTGCTTATAAGTCGAACACTATACCGATCAATCAACGCGTCCATAACATCTTCCTTTGACTTGAAATGATAATAGAGTGTTCCCCGTGCAATTCCGACCTTTTTGAGAATATCGTTTGTACTCGTTCCATCAAAACCTTTTTGACTGAACAGCTCGTCAGCAGCATCAAGTATTTCGTTTTTTCGTTCGTCTGCTTCTTTTCTCATTATTAGTCCTCCTCTATAGACCGACTGTCTGTCAATATTAAATTAACATTCTACCTTTAAGGATCATTCAGCTATGTGTTAAGGTTTTGTAAAGACTTGGGTATTTTGCAAATAATAGAAAAGAGACCAAATCAACTTTGGGATCTGGTCTGCTAATTGGTGTTCAGGACGACTCGATAGGGAGTTCAATTATGAAGTTTGTTTTTCCACGCTTTGGTGTGGTATCAACACGGATCGGTCCGTTATGGAGTTCGATGATTTTTTTTGTGATGGCGAGACCCAGACCCGACCCACCGTCATTCATTCTGCTTTTGTCCCCTCTTACAAATGGATCAAATAATGTTTTGGCGATGTCTTCGCGAATGCCCGTACCATTATCACCGACTTCGATTACGATTTTTTCTTCCGCTTTCGTTAATTTAAGATATATTTCCGTCCCGTCTGGATTGTATTTAGTCGTATTTTGAAGAAGATTTGAAATGGCTCGGTCGAGTAGTTTTGGATCAAATCGACACATTATTTTTTCATCAGGAATGTCAATGTCTAGCTCCATTTCCTTTTCCTCAAATAAATCAAAATGCTCCGCAATGACCCCGCGGTAAAATTCACAAATATTGATATTTTTCTTCTGAATGGGCACATCTGGGCTATCTAATTTAGAAAACATAAAAAGCTCATCAACTAAGGATGTAACACGAATGGATTTGTCATAAATGTATTTTAAGTATTTTTTCGTTTGTTCTTCATCTGAAACCAAACCTTCATATAATGCATTGGAATATCCCTGTATCGTCGTAATTGGCGTTTTTAAATCATGCGAAATGTCGGCAAGCATTTGCTTTTTGCTTTCTTCCAGTCTCGTCATTTCTCGATTTTTCTGCTCTAATTCGTCTGCCGTTCTCCTTAAGTCTTCACTCATTTCCTTATACTTGATGGACCCCCTAATAATAAAGGGGAGGATACTGCCACCGAATATTGGTGGACCTAAATTTAGGATGGTGTAATATTCTCCTGAAAGCACCACCTGATAGACGAGGATAAGAGTGAAAAACGTGAAAAGGCCACACACGACATACATCCAATGCATGGGAAGCCGCGTCACCTGATACACCACAATGAAAATCATAAAAGTATACAATGGATCATACATAAAACCAAATAATAGAATGATTGTTACTTGGGCAAAAACAAATATAAGTGCGTGCTTTGGACTCCAGTAAGCCTGCCGATAAGCTGCAACAAGGATCGCCATTAAAATCAAACCAAATAGCAATTTCCCATGTGATTCTTGAAATAAAAAATAGAGCGGAATGACAATGTTCGCAATATATACATATGGGATAATCCCTTCTTTTTCCGGAAAAATCCGATAGAGCATTTTTTTCATTTTTCTCTTCCTCATCGATTCATCTGTTTCTATCTATGTTTTTCGAATTTATAGCCTAACCCTCTGATTGTTTTTATGTAGGTTGGTTTTTTCGGATTTTCCTCGAGCTTTTCTCTTAGTTTTGAGATGTGGACATTGATCGTGTTGTCCTCTTCGCCCCCCATGTAGTAATCATCCCATGCTTTTTCAAAGATTTGTTGTTTGGTATAGACCCTTCCAGGAGAGCCCATTAATAATTCAAGAATGCGATATTCGATTTTTGTAAGAGTGATTGCGGCGTCGCCCTTAATCGCTGAAAAGGAACTCTCATCTAAGACAATATCGCCCACTTTAATTTGAAGGCTTTCACTATCGGCTGTAGGCTCCTGCTTATAGCTATAGCTTCTTCTAAGCTGTGCCTGAACCCGCGCAATTACTTCTAGTGGGTTAAAAGGCTTCGAAATAAAGTCGTCTGCTCCAAGCCCGAGTCCGAGAATTTTATCGTTATCGTCATTCTTAGCTGAAATAATAATGATTGGAATGTGCAGGTCCTGTCTAACTCTTTTAATGAGCTGATAGCCGTTAATGTTTGGCATCATTAGGTCAACAAGCATAAGATCGATGGTTTCTTCTTGAATGATTTGTAGTGCCTCTCCGCCATGAAAGGCTTCTAGGATTCTATAATTCTCTTTTTCCAAATATAGACTTAGCAACTCGACAATATCAGGCTGGTCATCCACAATTAAAATGGTCCGACTCATCCGAGCGCCTCCCTCCATATAATTCCATTTTCTTCAAGTATAGCAAAATCAACCGCATCCTGGTGCATTTTTTTTAGGTATCCCACGATCATGGGGCACGCTCGGACTGTTTTTTTCCTTAGCTTGTACCGTGAAACCTTTCTTGACGGACATGCTCAGATCGGTTACAGCCCATCAAGTACCACTAATCTATTTTGTCACACCACTTTTGGAAATTACTTCAAAAAGTCATAGCATAAGAACACTATATGTAATGACATTTGGATATTTCTGTAAAAACTTATGGTATAAACACATTTTATACTATGACTTTTGGATATATCTGTAAAAACCCATATCATAAAGACTCTTTTTACTATCAGAACTGGATATTCCTGTAAAAAC
>NZ_JBALOP010000090.1:0-2322 GCF_036962685.1 Bacillus sp. JJ1566
ATCAAGTTGATGATTATGAACAAAGAAAAAATTTTATCTCGGTAGTTCAGAATTCAATTAGAAAATTCTATGTGAAATTAATGTTAAACAAAGTTCTTTCCTTAAAATATAAGGTAACTATTACATTACTAAACGTTAATAAAAATTTATTGATACTATTAAAAGAATCAAGAAAAAGGATAAAGTTTTGAAGATAAATTTTTATTACTTTATAAATGGAGAAGATTGAATGAAAACAAGATTATTATTTGCGATAGATTCCTTAGTGGGTGCAGGAGCAGAAAAAAGCCTTATTACTCTTTTATCCTTATTAGATTATAGAAAATACTCAGTGGATCTAGTACTGTTTGCACATGGTGAAATTCTAGAAGAATTGGTCCCAAAGGAAGTAAATATATTAAGACCATTTAAGTACACCGAGTTTGCGAATTTAAATTTATTAAGGGCTTTTTATTATTCAATCAAAGAGAAGAATTTTAAGATGCTTTATTCTAGAATTATGTACTCTCTAAAAATTCGTTTGAAAAAATACAACAATCCTGAAAAGGCTAGGGTTTATTGGGAAAATGTTTCAAATGTGATTGAAGAGAACAATAAAAAATATGATATAGCTATAAGTTATGCACAAGGAGTACCAACTTTTTTTGTTGCTGAAAAAACAAAGGCAGAGAAAAAATTTGCGTGGATTAATGTAAGTTACCGATTAGATAAGAAAAATGCTGATTTTCAGCAAAAGTATTATGATATTTATAATAAAATTGTAGCGGTTTCAAATTCTGCTAAAGAAATCTTTCTAGAAACGTTTCCGAATTATGATAATAAAATGGAGGTTATTTATGACATAAATAATCCTGATTTTATTGTAAATATGGCCAAATTAAATGAAGGGTATAGCGATAATTTTGGCGGATATAGGATTCTTACGATTGGAAGATTAGCTTATCAAAAAGGCTATGACATTGCTTTAGAGGCTTGTAGATTGTTAAAAAAACAAGGAGTTAATTTTAGATGGTATGTATTAGGTAAGGGTCCCTTAGAATCGGAAATTTTGGAATACATTAAAATAAACAATCTTGAAGAGAATTTCATTTTATTAGGAGTCACATCTAATCCGTATCCTTATGTAAAGAATTGTGATTTTTATGTTCAAACCTCAAGATTTGAAGGTTTTGGATTGGCAATTGCTGAGGCAAGAATGCTAAATATTCCAGTAGTAACTACTAGGTTTGATGCTGTATATAGTCAGATGATTGATGGTGAAAATGGACTGGTGGTGGATATGAATGCAGACGCAGTATCCAAAGGGATACTTAAATTAATGAAAAATCATCAGTTAAGAGAAGAGATTAAAAAAAATCTAAAGAAGGAAAAGAAAGGGAATATCGAAGAATTAGATAAATTTTATGCATTAATAGGATAAAACGATGAGAGTGAGTAATCATGAAAAAGAAAATATTATTTGTTTTAATAAATATGAATGTCGGTGGTACAGAAAAGGCCCTGCTTAATATGGTAAATGAATTCCCTTTAGATAAATATGAAATTACTATTTTTATGTTGGAAAAGTATGGTGGATTTCTTAAATATATTCCTCCAGAAGTCAACGTTCAATATTTTTTAGACTATAACAGTATAAAGGACATTTTAAATAATCCACCGCGGTTTACGTTTATTGATCTACTTAAAAAAGGAAAAATATTTAGAGCTTTTATGATTTTAAAGCTACACATAATTACTAAGGTTTTACAAGATAGAAGCCTATTTTTTAAATATCTACTTAGAAAATACCCAACCCTAAATGAGGAATATGATATTGCAGTAGCTTATGATGGTCCAATGGATTTCATAAGCTATTTTGTTTTAAAGAAAGTAAAGGCTAGAAAAAGGCTCCAATGGATTCACTTTGATGTCACAAAAATTGGATTTAATCGAAGATATGCTTCAAGAATTTATACAAAATTTGATAAAGTCTTTGTTGTCTCAAATGAAGCTAAATCAAAATTACTTCAATATCTCCCAAATTTAAAGAGAAAAACAGAGGTTTTATTAAATATTACATCACCATTAACAATAAAAAAACAATCAAAAATGGGTATAGGTTATACCGATCACTTTGATGGTTTAAGAATATTAACGGTAGGTAGATTATCAAAAGAAAAAGGTCAAGACTTAATTGTACCCGTACTTGCTCGATTAAAACAAGAAGGTCATAAAGTAAGGTGGTATTGTCTAGGTGGTGGGAATCTTAAAAATAAGCTAGAAAGACTTATCAAAGAATATCAATTAGAAGATGACTTCATACTATTAGGAACTGATCCTAAT
>NZ_JBALOP010000091.1:0-8465 GCF_036962685.1 Bacillus sp. JJ1566
GGGTGCAGTTCAAGAAGGATTATCGCTTATTTTTGTTGAATTTATTAAGCTAACGGTTTAGGTGAATGTAATTACACGTGCTGTAATAAATGATTATAAGGGGTATTATTTTATGAGGAAAGTATTTTTACCGTTTCTATTTTTGGTCATCCTATCTTTATTTGCGTGCCAAGCGAACGATAATGGACTTACATTTATGGGTGAAGGGAATGACTGGTCAGCAGAACTTTCTGTAAATCAGAATGACGGTAAAGAAACTTATGAAATTAAGCTTATTTATAAAGGTGATAACATAGAAGAAATTGAAACTTTTCGTTACAATATTAAATCCCGAAATGGAGTAGTAGATTACAACGACAAGAATGTTGAATTGAATGAAGAAGGCATATATAAGAATAATCTATTAAGTGAAAATAGCGATTCTACTAGTTCAGAAGATGAGATAGTGATTGAAATGGAATGGAATGACAAAGGCGAAAGTTTTAATTTAAGAAGCAAGTGATGTGTGATAGCTGTATTTAAAGCTACAGGTGCGGTAGTTCAAGCAGGATTATTGCTTATTTTTGTTGAAGGTAATAAACGATAGAGCTGGCTTGTTAAACAAGGAAATAATAAAGTGAGCGAAAATACAGTTATATAGGGGAGAGTAATATGGTCATTCGTAAGCTAAATAATAATGAAGATCCCCCAATGGATTTGTTGTTATTAGCTGACCCTTCTCGGATACTTGTTGAGGAATATTTACAAAGAGGAAAGTGCTATGTATTCGAAAAAGATGGGCAAATCATCGGGGTGTATGTACTACTCCCGACAAGACCTGGAACGGTGGAATTGGTGAATATTGCAGTAAAAAGAAACCACCACGGCAAAGGCTTAGGAAAACAATTAGTAAGGAATGCAATTGAAGTAGCTAAGTCAACAGGATACAGAACTATCGAAGTCGGTACTGGAAATTCAAGTATCAACCAATTAGCCCTTTACCAAAAATGTGGTTTTAGAGTCACTGGTGTTGATGTAGATTTTTTCACTACGCACTATTCAGAGGAAATTTTCGAAAATGGTATACAGTGTAGGGATATGGTGCGGTTTTCTCAAGATTTGTAGGTAAGGAAAGCACACTTTGTAATAACGATGCAGGTTCATTTAAGCAGAGAAGGGGATTAAATATGGAAATTAAAATACTCGAACCAAAAGATGCAGTATTGTATAGAGAAATACGATTAAAGGCATTAAAAGCAAACCCCGAAGCATTTAGTTCCAGTTATGAAGAGGAAAAGGAATATCCGCTTGAAAGTTTTAAAAACCGATTGAATTTTAAACATTTCTTTACTTTCGGTGCATTTGTTGAAAACAAACTGGCAGGGGTTGTAACTTTAATTTTAGAAACAAAAGTCAAAACAAAACATAGAGCAAATATTGTAGCAATGTATGTCGATCCAGGAAATCGTCAATCTGGAATTGGGAGACTGTTAATGACTGAGGCTATTAAAAAAGCTAAAGAATTAAAAGGGGTTGAACAAATTTATTTAACAGTAACCTCCACTAACGAACCTGCAAAAAATCTATATAATTTTTTAGGATTTAAAACCTATGGAATTGATAAAAACGGATTAAGAATTGACGATAAATACTTTGACGAAGAACTAATGGTATTAGTTTTATAAATCCTATTCAACAAACGGGAACTTTGATCCAGGAAGGGTTAAAGCATTTTATGTTCGAATCTGTTTTTTAAAGTAAAGAGGGGTTTATTAAATAAGCATAGAAATTCTTTCGATGTGTTTTGGAGATTATAACCTTTGAAGATAAATCAAAGGGGTGGATTCCATGCGCATACTTAGTTTGTTTTGTGCTATTGTACTTGTAGCCGTTAATTTCTCAAGTATATCGATTCATGCAGAAATGGATTTAGATAATGAATATAAAAAAGCCGTGAATCAATCTGAAATAGATTATAAATTAATCTATGACACTCTACTAACGACACTAGATCCATATATTGAAAATGAAATTATTCATTATTATGGCTACCTCAAACAATATGGTCTATATGATGCAAAAATAGGTAGTATAAGTAGGAATCCTGAAGCAGAGTTTAGCTTTAAGGTGAAAGTTCAAGTAACTACCTTTGAACATGCTCATGATCCACCTTATGGAATAGAAACAATGACTTTTGATATAAGTCCTTTTGGTGTTAAAGTAATTGAATTTAAACATAAAGGCGATGAGGAAGAAAAGAAAATAAAACAATTTTATCAAGATGTAATATCAGATATAAAAAAATCATTTAACCTTCAATTACAGGGCTACTCTATATACACTTATGACCAATTATTTCATCAATCAGAACAACAGATACAATATAAAACTCTCGCAGACATTGTGGAAAAGATAATTGTAAACATTTTAAATCCACGGATAAAACCACCATATAAAAATGTTATAGACCCTGTAACTATGATTAAAGGAAATAAAGGGTACATCCTTTTTAAAACGGCAGATGGTACCAATGTAGTTTATTTTGTAAAGAAAGAAAATAGTACATGGACGATTAAAGACAAGAAATTTAAAAAAGGGAAAGTAATGAAAAAAGAGCTCTTATGGTATATGTAAATAAGACATTTTTTCTTCCAAAAGTCTGCGAATTAAAGCAAAAAAAATAAAATGTTTTTTACTAGCTGTCACAAAATCCTATCCTCATTCGTTTTGATTACAGAACAAATGTAGGAGGGATTTTTTTATGTGTAAATATGATGTTGCAGTCGTAGGTGGAGGATTGGCTGGGTTGACAGCAGCAAATTTATTAGCGAAAGAAGGAAAAAGGGTCGTTGTTTTGGAAAAATCGAATCGTCTAGGTGGAAGGGCGATGACAAATGATAAAAATGGGGTTCTTATGAACTTGGGACCTCATGGATTGTATATGTCAGGGGATACAACAAACATTTTAACTGAACTTGGAATATCGTTTCCAGGTGGAAATGCTTCGAAAGGAATTCATATTCACGGCATTTTAAATCATGAAGTTCATGTCATTCCAACAGATTTTTCATCGATTATGTCATCAACACTTATATCGTGGAAAGCTAAATTTTTGTTAGGCAAATTAATGTTAAAGATTATGAAATTAAATATGGATTCCATTCCGGAAGTTAGCCTTAAGGAGTGGGCAGATTCGGAAATATCTGAGCCAATGGTGAGGCATATATTTTATTCGATTTGTCGTTTGACCTCCTATACGAATGCCTCGACTTTACAGCTTGCAAAGCCTGTTTTGAAGCAGGTGAAGCGCTCATTAAATGCGGGTGTTATGTATGTTGATGGAGGTTGGGAAACGATTGTTCAACTACTTAAGAAGCAGGCAGAAGCGTGGGGGACTGAAATAGTAACGAATAAAAATGTAACCAATATTAAGCATCATGAGCAATATCAAATCATACAATGCTCAGATGGTACAGTCTTTCACGTTCCGGATTGTATCGTCGCAGCCCCTCCAAAAGTGGCAATGAATATAATAACTGGTGCAGAACATACTTCATTACGTCTTTGGAATGAACAAGCGATTCCTGTTACGGCATGCTGTTTAGATATAGGAATTAAAAAGTTACCTAACCCACAACATCAATTTGCGATAGGACTCGACCAAGCTTTGTTTTTCACGAACCAATCAAGGGCTTCAAAGTTAAGCGAGGACGGGACATTGGTTGTAAGTTTAGTAAAATACCATAATCCAATGGAAGAATTTAGCGTAAACGCAAATAAGCAACAATTAGAATCAGTCATGGATTTGCTCCATCCAGAGTGGCGAAAAGAAGTCGTGGTGCAACAATTTTTACCGAAACTAACGGTATCGCATGATTTTCCACATGTGAAACGAAAAGAAAATCCAGGACCAAGCATACCAGAAATGAAAGGAATCTATATAGCAGGAGATTGGGCAGGGCATGAAGAATTATTAGCTGATGCTGCGGTTGCGAGTGGAAAGCGGGCTGTGCGAGAAATTTTAAAAGCAAACAAAATGATTTTAGCAAAGGAAGGTTAATCGTTTTGGAGACTGAACAATTGTATCGGATGTATAAACCGTTGTTATTTTCAATTGCCTACCGAATGACGGCAAGTGTTGCGGATGCAGAAGATCTTGTGCAAGAGGCGTTCCTGACGTATAGCCGTGTTAACAGCGAAAAGGTCATTGGAAATAAGAAAGCGTATTTATGTAAGATCGTGATGAATAGCTCCATAGATAAATTGCGTTCAGCTGCTAGTAAACGCGAGGTTTATGTTGGAGAGTGGCTGCCAGAACCATTTATAGATGAAGGGGACGACCCTTTTCATACTTATTTAATGAAGGAATCAATCTCGACTGCTTATCTCTTACTTTTGCAGCAGTTATCTGAAGATGAACGAGCTGTCTTCCTGTTACGAGAAGTTTTTCAGTATAGCTATGAAGATATTGCAGCAATTATTGAAAAATCATCTACCAATTGCAGGCAGATTTTTCACAGAGCCAAAAAAAGCATGGAGAACCGCCCGAAAGCTTCTACAATGGATATCCAATCGATGAGGAGCAGCGTAGAACAATTTACCTTGGCGCTACAAAAAGGAAATATTCATAAAATGCTAGAGTTATTGAAGGGAGATTCTGTATTTATTTCTGACGGTGGTGGCAAAGTAAAAGCTGCCATAAAACCAATCTATACATCAGAGAGAATTGTTTTGTTCTTCACCAGCATTATGAAAAAGCTGCCAGAAAACTCAAAAATGGAATTCGAAGTTATAAATGGATATCCAGGCGTTGTCGTATCAATTAATGGCTATGTCTCCCATGTCGTCTCGATGGAGTTCCAAGAAGATAAAATTTGGCGTATTTATATGGTGGCCAATCCGGAAAAATTGGCACACTTGCAAAAATAAAAATGGTATTCAAATATAAAACCGAAACTTAAATATGATCTAGAAGAATCCATTTTGATTCATTTTTTTCAAAATGGATTCTCCCAATTTACCATAGAAATATTAAAATATATGTAGATTTAAAACAAGGAGGAGACGAATTTGGCGTTAAATGTTGGGGATCTAATTACGTTTGAACGAACTTTTACAGTAAGAGATGTTGCATTGTTTACAGAGATTTCAGGTGATGAAGGGATTCATCATACAACTCCCGATGAACAGGGAAGACTTGTCATTCAAGGGTTATTAACGGTTACTCTGCCCACAAAAGTAGGGGGAGATAACAACGTACTTGCTCGTACAATGAATTTTGAGTTTTTAAGACCAGTGTTTACGGGGGATACAATAATTTGTGAAGTAAGAATAGAAAAATACGAAAGGCAAGAAACGAAAAGAACAACTATTGATGCATCCTTTATCTGTAAAAATCAGAATGAAAAGGAAGTATTAAAAGGCAATTTTTCAGGCGTGATACTTTAAGGTACCTTATACCTAAACGGGTAGCTAGTGCATATCAGGGCAATCAATATTGGTAGTCTTTTTTCTGATCTGAATTGGTGGTATTATTTTCGGAATATTATGTTAGTGTTGAGGTGACTGATATTCAAGTAACGGTTAAGAGAGGAGCTTTGATAAATGAGTAAACCTGTATTTCGAACTTATAAGGATTCAAGTGATTTAAAACTTATGCAGAAACTCACACAAGCTATATGGACACTGGAATCTAATTATCATATAGGCGATCTTGCTTGGCAACGCTATCGACATGCTGGGCGTGAGGATGAATGGATTACTGCAATTTGGGAAATGGATGATAAACCAGTGGCTTGGGGATGGGTAAAACTACCTGGCAGTTTAATGTTTCAAGTTGACCCGAATTATTCTGAATTATCCAAGGATGTCATTGATTGGTTTGAAAAAATGACCGAAACCAATGAACAAACGATAACTGTCCTAGAAACTGAGTCTCATCTGATTTCAGCCTTAGAAGATTCTTTATTCAACCCAGTAGAAGAAGCTCCTGAAATCCTCACAAAAATTTCATTGGATAGCTGTCCTTTCTCTGTTAAATTGCCAGATAAGTTTAAAGCTCGACATATCAAGGGCTCTGAGGATTTAAAGAAACGAGTGGCAGTACATAGGGCTGCATTTCAATCATTAAGAGTCACAGAAGAAAGTTACTTGAATGTTATGAATGCCTATCCTTACGATACATCTCTTGATTGGGTAATAGAATCCCCAAATGGCGAGTTAGTAGCATCTTGTTTAATTTGGTTTGATGAAGTTAACAAGGTTGGATTGCTGGAACCTGTGGGAACGGATCCGAGATTTTGGAGAATGGGGTTAGCTAGCTCCGTTTGTAAGCTTGCTCTCAATGCGTTGAGTGAAAAAGGAGCAAAAACTGCAATTGTTGTTTGTACTTCCACGGATACCTATGAATTTTACAAGTCTATTGGGTTTGAACAATACGCTCAAACAAAGTCATTTCATCGACTTAAAAATACAAATAATAATTGATCTTTAATTGCTTTTTCTTGAGGAAACGTCCCATAAAGTGTGCTTTAGTTCAAGAAGAATTTCAAACCAGCAGTTCGCGATACCCACTAACAGAAAATAAGGATATTGCCTCTTCAAAGGACTAGACATTTACTGTTATGATTTTCATGCTTAAGATTTATTTGCAAATCATAAAAAGGAGAATATAGCAAAGATGAAATTAAAAAAGATTGTCATGTCTTTAGTTCTAGCTTTCACTCCTGCCGCTTCAACCAATCATCCCAAGTCCATTCAATCCCCAGGTCCTGCTGTGACTTTGATTGGGGTCCTGATGGCTATTTGGTGCATCGCGTTTGCAGTCGTCAATATCGTCTTTGAGGTAACAGACCATTTCGCCGGGGGTCTACTCGCCGAGTACCCGACCGGCATCACGGTGATGAACTGGCTCGTCGTTGGCTTTAAGGCATTGGGCGCAGTTGTTGCATTATGGTCCGTTGCGAACATCTCAAAACTTTACCTACAGTCCCTCATGACCGTGTTGGTGTGGGGAGCTTTCGCCACGCTCGGCTTATATGCCCTTGGTAGTGTAATACAGGCGATGGGTATTATCTCCGGGTTGACGGGCACTGCGGACCAAATCAATCTGGCAAGCGTCGGTTACGTATTTATGTTCCTGTTGGCCGCGGCTGGCTATGGTTTCCTGGCCGTATCCTACTCGCGGCGTTACGGTACACGAAGAGGCTACGCCGTCCTCGGGGTGGTCGGCGCACCCGTGGTGCTTGGTTTGATCTTAATAGCGGTACCGATGTTACTGGTTGCGCTCGGGTATTTGCCCGCATACTGATGACCCCATCTAATGTTGAGCCAAGCAACAACGAGGAGCTTGCACTCCTTCTCCCCTTTCTTACGCCATTTCAACGTTCATCTCACATTTGCCCCTGTTTAAGTGCTTTTTTTATAAATACAAAAGATAGTATTATAGCTTTAAAGCAGCCAATTATCCAATGATTAAAATTACCATCCGCTTATCAATCGATTACAGGGGATGAACCCACTCTTTTAACATCGGGCGGGGGAACATATGCAGCGTTATGAAAAATGCAGTGGCTTACGGTGCGCTTTTCTCTGGTAAGGAAGATAGCTCTCACCAAATTGATGAATTTAAATCGATGATTTAATCAAAACGACAGCCATCTATGCCAAAGCATTATATGAATTAAGCCACTTATGAAGGTATGTCGGTTAGCCAACAGGTCAACCGGAAAATAAAATGTACCCTATAAATTAGACACTAAAAAAGGTCTGCCCTATATGGTACTTTATTTGTCATGATGAAGGAATAAAAGCCGGATGAGCCGAACAAGTCATAGTGATCATGGTTTTGTTGTATTCTCAAAAAAATGATTGGAGTATTTCGCTGAGTTATACTATAGTCAGATTTTTTCACCATTAACCCTCGCAATTCGAATCCCACATAGTCTTTTTCCAACTGTATTCCCGTACCAAAAGAGTGGTAGACTTAGAGTATATAAGAATTCTAGAAGGTTTGTTTAAGAAGGTTTTATGCTCTTTTTTATAGAAATTAATCTAATGAAGGTGGGATTATTAGATATGCAAATACCATGGATTGTAGTTTTAGGACCTATTATATTGGTTTGGATAGCATCGTTTATCGTCTATAAGCTTATTAAAGAACATATAGATGAGCGATTTGAGGAACTGAAAAAATGGATGAAAGATAATAAATAACTAAAGTGTATTTTATCCAGAGCTGTTGAATTAAAGGGTGCTTTCCTTAAAGAAGGAGAAGCATCCTTTTTTGTAGAAGTTATAGTACGAAACCAGCTAATAGTTTGTCAATATTTTTCAATAAAAATTTAAAATATCACATGCTATACTAAAAATATGCATGCCAAATAACCTTCCGTTATCCTCTAATTGGAAGGTTTTACGCTATTTAGTTAGATTTAGGTACTATGCTATATCCTGGAAAGCCGATTTGCTTTTTAACATGGCAAAAA
>NZ_JBALOP010000092.1:0-2019 GCF_036962685.1 Bacillus sp. JJ1566
GAATCGAAATATTTCATTAGGGGGTAAAATTATGACCAAGGTTAAAGATAAGTTATTAACACGTGCTGAGGTGCCTGTTGAACAAACCTGGAAGCTTGAAGATTTGTTTCCATCAGTCGACGCATGGGAACAAGAACTAGCTGCCATTGAAGCTGATGTGTTGACTGTAGCAAAATATAAAGGACAATTAAATAAGGATGCAAAAACATTTTTAAATTGTTTACTTGCAAAAGAAGAACTTCAAAAACGAATGATTTTAGTTGGTACATATGCAAGTTTGCGTTTCAATGAGGATGCAACTAATCCTGAAAATCAAGGAAATGCTGCTCGAGTTTCAGCCGTTTTCTCAGGGATTAGTGCTGCACTATCATTTATCGAGTCAGAGATCCTTTCATTACCTGAAGATACAATTGAAAAATACCTAAAAGAAGAAAAAGAATTAGAAGTATTCCAGAATAATTTAAAAATGATCTTGGAGAAAAAGGCACATACCCTTTCACCAGAAACGGAAGAAGCTTTAGCGGCTCTTGGTGAAGTACATAATGCACCGTATATGATTTATCAACGAAGCAAAGCATCTGACATGACGTTCCCTTCTTTTACGGATGAAGAAGGAAATGAGCTTCCACTCTCCTTTGCACTATTTGAGGATCGCTATGAATTGTCTGAAAATCCGACGATTAGACGTAATGCATTCAATACTTTCTCTGAAACATTGAAAAAATATCAAAATACTTTCGCTGCTGCCTATGCAACAGAAGTTACAAAACAGGTGACACTTTCAAAGCTACGTAACTATCAATCTGTTACAGAAATGCTTCTGCATCCGCAACAGGTTACGCTCGAAATGTATAATAATCAATTAGATATCATTCAAACAGAGCTTGCGCCACATATGCGCAAATTCGCAAAATTAAAGCAACGCGTGCTTGGTGTAGAAAAAATGCATTTTAGTGATTTAAAAGCACCACTTGACCCTGATTTCAATCCTAAAACAACTTATGAAGAAGCTTCAAATACGATCCTTGAGGCATTACAGGTAATGGGACCAGAGTATAGTGCAATCATGGAAAAAGGTCTTACAGAGCGCTGGGTTGACCTCCCTGCTAACGTTGGAAAATCCACAGGTGCTTTTTGTTCTAGTCCATATGGGGCGCATCCTTATATTTTAATTACATGGACTGACACAATGCGAGGAGCATTTATTCTTGCTCACGAGCTTGGTCATGCAGGTCATTTTTATTATGCAAATGCAAATCAGCGTGTTGGAAATACACGTCCATCTACTTACTTCATTGAGGCTCCTTCGACAATGAATGAGTTACTTCTTGCAGAGCATCTTTTATCAAAAACAGATGATAAGAGAATGAAGCGTTGGGTGATCCTTCAGTTACTAGGAACGTACTATCATAACTTTGTAACCCATTTGCTAGAAGGAGAATACCAACGTCGTGTATATGCATTAGCGGAAAGCGGACAACCAATCACTGCTCCTGGTTTAAGTGCAATTAAAGGTGATGTATTAAAATCCTTCTGGGGAGATTCAGTGGAAATCGACGATGCAGCAAGCCTAACATGGATGCGTCAGCCACACTACTATATGGGACTTTATCCATATACGTATTCTGCCGGATTAACTGCCTCTACCGCAGTGGCACAGTTAATTAAAGAAGATGGTCAGCCTGTAGTCGACCGCTGGATTGAGGTATTAAAGGCTGGCGGTACGATGAATCCACTTGAATTAATGAAATATGCGGGTGTAGATATGTCCAAGCCAGATGCAATTCGCAAGGCCGTTGCTTATGTTGGTGATCTAATTGCTGAATTAGAAGGACTTTACGAGTAATATAAGAAATGCCCAGAGCAATCTGGGCATTTTAATATTATCTGTATGTTGATTTTACTGCGTTTGAAAAATAAACGGTAAAATTCCGTTTATATTGGGAAATACCCATATTTCCCATTATTTAAAGGAAGTTTTTCCGTTTATCTTATCTAAATTGGTCTTCTGTCAAGAAA
>NZ_JBALOP010000093.1:0-1108 GCF_036962685.1 Bacillus sp. JJ1566
TTCGTATTATAAGGTTAACCAGAATGCTAAATATTTCTGGTTGACCATTTTTTATATGGTTTTATTATATCAGTAGCCAGGGTAGAACGTAACTGCCCGTGGGGCTTCGACCCCGACAGCTAAACTGTTCGCCCCCTACTTGTAGAAACATGATTGAGGCTGGTTGGGACATAGATCTCGTATAACAAGCGAAGCTGTGACACTGCATGGAGGTAACAGGGGTACTGGCAAATTACTAGTTTAGGAGGAGATTTAGAATGAATCCAGTCGTTGGTCTGGATGTTTCAAAAGGGGAAAGTCAGGTTCAAGCATTTTTAGATAAAGGCAAACCTTACCGTAGGAGTTTTAAAGTTTCTCATACTACGGAGGGGCTTAGTTCACTTGTTTCATTTCTTGAAGATGTGAAAAGTGATTCTGGTAGAAAACCTTCAATAATTCTAGAAGCTACTGGGCATTATCAAACTCCAGTTGTTCATTACTTGGAGGAACGGGGTTATTTATTGATTATCATTAATCCCTTAATTTCATATAAGGCTCGAGCGTCGAGTTTAAGAAAAGTAAAGACAGACGTAGTTGATGCTTATCTTCTTTGTGAGTTGTTTTATAAGGAAGAATTGGAGCCTTATAAAAAGCGTGGAGTACAATTATTAAACCTTCGCAACCTTACTAGGCAACATGAAAATATAACTGGAGTGATGATTCAAACAAAGCTTCAATTTCAGGCAGTGCTTGAACAAGTATTTCCTGAATACAAAGGTGTCTTTGGAGATTTGTATTCAGTGGTATCGCTATTAACTCTTTCAGAGTTCCCCTCTTCCGAGGATATTTTGAGTGCAAGTGAGCAAGTAATTACAGACAAGATAAATGGTCTTTGTAAGAGTCGATCAAGCAGGTGGGCAAAGGAAAAAGCGATTCGACTTAAAGCTGCCGCTTCACGTAATCCTTTTGAAAAGACTGTTTATCAAAGTCATATACTAAGCCTAGGTATGTATATTAAAATGATTCTTCAGTATAAAGAGCACCTATCAAAGTTAGAGTCAGAGATAGATGCCCTCGCTAAAGAAATTGAAGAATATAATATCATCAAATCTATCCATGGTATTGGAGA
>NZ_JBALOP010000093.1:1239-1479 GCF_036962685.1 Bacillus sp. JJ1566
GGCCACAAAGAATCGAATCACAAAACGAGGATCTAGCAGACTTCGACATGCCTTATATATGGCAGTTCGTTGTGCCATTCGTGATTGTCGTAAGAAGAAAACGACTGATGAAATCATCCCCCGCAATAAAAAAATGAGGGAGTTTTATGACAGGAAACGTGCTGAAGGAAAGCCTTTTAAAGTAGCTATGATTGCTTGTGTTAATAAGCTCTTACATTGGATTTTTGCCATGTTAAAAAG
>NZ_JBALOP010000094.1:0-1051 GCF_036962685.1 Bacillus sp. JJ1566
ATTTGTTTATTCTCTAATTGATAATCAAGATGAAATAAATAAAATAATAGAACAAGCCTTGATTAAATCATCTAATACCCTTCCAGGCGTGAATAAGAGAGTGTATTTATTTCCTCCTAATCCGGATAACATGGATGGTATCAATTTAATGGGTGGCGTTTCTGGGGTAGGAGTTAGTAAGGATGTATTCATAATACGGATTGATCCATCTTCATTTAAAGAGGATTTGTTGGAGTATATTGTTGCACATGAATATAACCATACTATTTATATGGAGAGCGGAAATGTAAACTGGAAAAACACTTTATTAGATTCAATTATTCTCGAAGGAAAAGCTGACACTTTTGCCAAAAGTCTTTACCCCGATATTAATATACCGTGGATAGATCCTCTATCAAATCAAAAAGAGGAGGAAGTGTGGGAGCACTTAAAAGAGAATTTAATGTCAAAGGACCGAACAATAAAAGGCGATTATTTTGAAAATCCAAACAAAGGAATCCCCCGTTGGACCAACTACAAGATTGGATACCAAATAGTGAATTCCTTTTTAGAAAAGAATCCCACCACCCCGGTCAGAGACTGGACAGTATTATCTGCGGAGGAGATTTTATCAAATAGTAAATATGGAGATAGGATTTCAAAATAAAAGTTTATTTAGATTCTTGCAAAGGAAGAGACATTCTGACTTTGCTTTTTTGTTTTGCATTTTCTGTCTACTTTATTATTAAGGTGTGTTTTTCGTCTTCAACTAACCCATCGAAAGTTTCTAACCCTCTCAGAGATATGCCAGTCCACCGCTTCAGCGTTTTTATTTAATGGTTCGATGAATTTCAACGATTTCACATCCTATATTCAATTTCATTTATTAACACACCAAATTGCACCATAAAATGCACACCTATTTGCAAGGCCACATAAATTTTTATATTTAGGTTAGATAAGTGAAACAGTTGAAAATAAAAGGATCACACATATTAGATATGTCTAAAATGTGTGGTCCAATTTTATTTCATTCTTCAATTAAGCACCCAATAGCATTCCTGTAGATCGC
>NZ_JBALOP010000095.1:0-3864 GCF_036962685.1 Bacillus sp. JJ1566
TGCTTATCCGGCATTTATGATATGACATTTTCCTGTTTTATCCATAAGTCCTTGCTTATCCAGCATTTATGATATGACTTTTTCCTGTTTTATCCATAAGCTATGACTTATCCGTTTTTCCACATCACTCTTTCCTATTTTTCACCAAAAACCCTATCAAACCACAAAAAAACCACAGGCTCTTCCACTCCTGCGGTTAAAATCAAAGATACTCCTTTACAAACTCCATTGAATCCACCCCTAAGATGTCTTGAGTTTGTAGTTTACCGGATTCCAAATAGTTTCGAACAAGATAGTAGCCCGCACAGTAGCCTGCCATTTTTGGGTAAAATCCCTTTCCATATAGTAGATCGGTATATCTTCGTTCATTTCTTTTTATATTTCGATTAGGGATAATGAGTTGTTCCACTAATTTTTGAAGCTCTTCATTGGAGTAATAGTTCGTCCAGCCTGCCAAATTTGCACTCCCACATCGTTCGCGGACCGCATTTTCCGCAAATCCTTCTAATATCACTGTATCCAAAAGCGTAAAATCCGCTTCGTTTTTTTTGTATTTTTTTAATCGACACACATGATTGTATTCATGGGTTAAGACGGCTTTAATTTCTGAATGTGTATTATGCGATGAGAAAAATAGAAATAATTTGTCCTTAAACGCAAGGCCAGATTTTCCGTTAAAATCGCGTTTGATTTTGGAGTTGGTTTCATCAGCTGGAAAAATGAATATCGGAATCTGCGGGCCGCTCCATTGTTTTTGCAAGACTTCATATTCTTTTTCTACTTTAGCCCACACATTTTTTGGAAGCTTTTCAAGTAAAGGCTCAGAGATTGACCTATACATTCCATGCATTTTTAAATATTGGTAAATATCGCGTGCAGCTGCTCCCTTTGAAAAATAGCTTGTTAGTTTTTTACAAAGTTCAACTGGATTTTCATGTGATTCCTTTAACCATTGGTCCGTACGGATTATCCCCATTCCTTCACTTCCTTTCGCAGCAATATATCGTATTCAACTCCACAAAAAAAAGAACCAGACCACTTGGCCTGATTCCTTTACTTATTTTTTATTGATATTTCTTAAATAGGATGGTTGCGTTGTGTCCACCGAAACCTAGGGAGTTACTTAAGGCTACATTAACTTCCTGCTCTCTTGCTTTATTTGGAACATAGTCTAAGTCACATTCTGGATCTGGTGTTTCATAATTTATCGTCGGTGGGATGATTCCTTCTTTAATCGCTAGTATTGAGAAGATCGCTTCCACACCGCCCGCAGCTCCGAGCAAATGTCCTGTCATTGATTTTGTTGAACTAATTGCTACTTTATAAGCATTCTCGCCAAAAACTTCTTTGATTGCTGCAGTTTCAAACTTATCGTTGTAATCTGTGCTAGTACCGTGAGCATTGATGTAATCAACATCACTTGGAGAAAGTCCTGCATCTGCAATGGCTTGTCGCATTGCGCGAGCTCCGCCCTCACCACCAGGTGCTGGAGCCGTAATATGATGGGCATCTCCAGTTGCACCATAACCAACTATTTCTGCGTAGATATGAGCACCGCGTGCTAGCGCATGTTCTAGTTCTTCAAGAACAAGAATTCCAGCTCCCTCACCCATTACAAATCCATCACGATTTTTATCAAATGGACGACTTGCTGTACTTGGATCCGGGTTTAACGATAATGCTCTTGCTGAAACGAAACCAGCAAATGACATATTCGTTAACGGAGCTTCAGTTCCACCTGTAATCATTACGTCCGCGTCTCCGCGCTGGATTACTTTAAACGCATCCCCAATTGAGTTCGTACCAGTCGCACATGCTGTCACTGTACATGTGTTGATTCCTTTTGCCCCAATAGCGATTGATACTTGACCAGCTGCCATATCCGGAATCATCATTGGTACATAGAATGGACTTACACGACGATAGCCTTTTTCTAAGAAAATTTTGTGCTGTTCTTCATGTGTTTCCATACCACCAATACCTGAACCAATCCATACTCCTACGCGTGGAGCAATTTCATCAGTGATCGTTAAGTTTGCATCTTCAACAGCCATAAAGGAAGCGGCCATTGCATATTGTGTGAAGCGGTCCATACGACGTACTTCTTTTTTATCCATATAATTTTCAGGATTAAAATCCTTTAATTCCGCTGCTACCTTTGCAGGTAAGCCTTCGATATTCACTCTTGTTAATGGACCGATACCTGAGATGCCATTTTTAGCATTTTCCCAAGTCGTTTTCACATCATTGCCTAACGGCGAAACCGTGCCCATTCCTGTAACTACTACACGTTTCTTTTGCATAACGTTTTCTCCTTCCAACCTTTTTCAAAATTGTATCCTTTGCTACGACAATTCTGGTTAAAATCCTTTCTTATCGGCCCCATTTGATACAGATGGCACCCCAGGTTAAACCTCCACCAAATCCTACCATTACTATTACGTCATCGTCTTTAATTTTTCCTGCTTGGATATCCTCAACAATTGAAATTGGGATTGAGGCTGCAGATGTATTTCCGAACTGATTGACTGTTTTTGACATCTTTTCAACTGGGAGTTCAAGTCTTTCCCTAGAAGCTTCCATGATTCGAATATTTGCTTGGTGTGGGATTAAGTAATCTACATCCTCCCGTGTCAATCCTGCTTTTTCCAGAACATTCACACTGGATTCACCCATTTGTCTTACTGCAAATTTGAATACTTCGCGACCATTCATAATAATATGTTCGTCTTGGTAAAGATGTTTAGCACCTGTACCGTCTGCACCTAATTCAAATGAAAGAATTCCTCTGCCTTCTGAAACTTCACCAAGGACTGCTGCACCCGCTCCGTCTCCGAATAATACGGCTGTATTTCTGTCGCTCCAGTCCACGACTTTTGAAAGTTTTTCAACACCTACTACTAGTACGTGCTTGTAGGTTCCAGTTTCGATGAATTGTTTACCTGTGATAATTCCGTACATAAATCCTGCACATGCCGCACCAATATCCATTGCAGCTGCATTTTTCGCACCTAAACGTTCTTGAATCATACATGCTACAGATGGAAATGGATGGTCAGGCGTTACTGTAGCTACGATGATCATATCTAATTCTTGCGGTGTGATTCCTGCATCTTCAATTGCTTTACGTGCTGCCTCATAAGCCATATCAGATGTATTTGTATCATCATCTGCAATTCTACGTTCCTCTATTCCTGTTCTTGTACGAATCCATTCATCTGATGTGTCTAGAATTTTTTCAAGATCCTGGTTTGTTACCACTTTTTCTGGTACGAATCGATTGATTCCGATTATTCCTACACCCATACAAACATCTCCCTTTTTTATGAGAAAACAAAAGTTTATGAATAAGCTTTTTATATTCCGAGCTATTCTTATTATCAAATCTTATGACTTGGTACTAATTTTAATTCATTTTTTACATGTTATCAACTCTTTGGTTTTATTTTTTGTAAGATTCCACATTAACCTATTGTTATACGTGATACAGGCCTATTTCATTTTGTGCGGGGATACATAAGATTATAGTAATCGTTTTCGATAGAAAATTTTTACGTATAGGTTGGTGATAAAAGATGAGTAATGAACATGAGGATGTTGAAAAAAAACAAGGGGGAGAGCAAGAACATTCCGGGATGAACCGGTTTGATCGACTGATGTTTGGCCAACGTGCTAGGAAAGTTGAAAATGAAGCTCCCGAAGTAAAGAATAAAGATGGAGTAGATTTCAATCAGCTGATGGGCCAAATAGATGATATTATGACTTCAATTGATAAAATCAAGCCAGCATTAAAAGACCTTTCACCACTCCTTGACTATTTCCGAAAAAAATAAGAAGCTATCACCTTAAACTGGTACCTATGTC
>NZ_JBALOP010000096.1:0-2085 GCF_036962685.1 Bacillus sp. JJ1566
ACCTTATAATACGAACGGGGCAGGTTAGTTTAATAAGAATATAACCAAATTTTTTATGTTTTTGTAGATGATTTTGTAAATTAAAAAAGATGACTCAATATAGTAAATCGAGTCATTACTTTCCTATAACTTAATTACTTATTTATCACATTACATCGAACAAAGTTTTCTAAATGTTTCCCTTTTGAAACTCCATAATCTATTTTTTGCTCTTTTTATTTTTAAACATTAGAACAGTTGCGAGTATAATTGTCGCTGCTCCAATCAACCCAATTATTATTGCTATAGTTTGAGACATAATAGGAAATCTAGATAATGCTACTAATATCAAACCTAAAACAAGAATAATTACATTTATTGTTTCTTTACTCATATGTTCCGCCTCCTATAAATATTATATCGTCAATTGTTCGATATTTTTAAAAAAGTATTGGGTTCCAGTTATTTTTGCACTATATCATTTATTCAATTAAAGGGTGCGATTATCTAAGAAGGATTTAGGCACTTTTTTGTTGAAGTCATTAAACTAAAGGGACAGAATAGTTCAATATGATTTGGGTAGATATGGTAAAATTTAAAGAGGTGGAGAGAACACAATGAAAAAGTATGTTTTTTTAATATTTTTATCTTTTGTGTTAATGTTGTCCGCTTGTTCACAAGGTGAAGAAGATAAACTAAATGAATATATGAATGAAGAGACTTCCTATGATATTTCTACTGAATTTAACGAAGGTGTAGTTAATATTGATATACCAATGGTCAATATAGGAGAGGAAGATGTTCAAAACGAAACAATTATATTGATTACAGCAGTTAAAACTTATCCTAGAGAGAAATTAAATTTATTTGATGAGGTAAATCTCCATTTCTTTGAAAAAGATACTGATAAAACTGTTGCAGAAGTTCAAGTAAAAGGAGATACATTGATGGAAACAGATTGGAAGAATCTAAGAAGTTTTACCGATATTCCAGATAATGTTGATAGTTATGATTATAAATGGGAACATAAATAAATTTATTGTGCTAACAGGTGCGTTGGTCCAAGAAGGATTAAGGCACTTTTTTGTTGAATTCCTCATTGAGCTAAAGGAGCAGGTTAGTAGAAGTAGGAATTAACTTATTATCTATATAACAGAAGGACGATAATGCAAAAAAATGATTGATCAAGAATAAGAGATTATTAACTGTGAATGTAATCTTTTTCCAATAATGGTGAAATATACGTTACTATTATTTAAAGTATAACTTTTAATGGGAAAGGAGTTTTAAAGGTGAAAAAAGAGAGTGATCATTTATATTTCATCGATAATATAAAAATAGCTTTAATTATGCTTGTAGTAGCTCACCATGCTGGACAAGCCTATGGACCAGGTGGTTGGTGGTATTTTTTGGATGATGAATCTATCAACTGGCTGGGCAGGTTTTTCTCTGTAAATGCAGCATTTTTTATGAGTATGTTTTTCTTTTTATCAGCCTATTTTCTCCCTCAATCAATCGCGAGAAAAGGGCCGAAACGGTTTTTAAAAGAACGGCTTATTAGAATTGGTATTCCATTACTACTGGGATTTCTCATGATAATTCCTATTCTGATGTATTTATATTACATTAATTTCAGAGATTATGAACCCATCTCATTTTTTTCTTACTATGTTAATATATTTTTTGGGCTTGGTAGTGAACCCACGAATTGGTCTGGACCATCATGGCCTGATATGCAATTTGGCCATTTATGGTTTTTAGAGCATTTACTTGTGTATGCGGTTGTGTTTTCAGTCTGGACCTTCTTTTCATTTAAGAAATCCACAAAAAAATTTGATGGAAACATTAGGGTTTATCAGATTCTCTCCCTGTGGTTGATCATTAGTTTAGTGACTTTCATTACAAGGATATGGTTTCCTATTGATCATTGGACAGCTTTCCTAGGATTTATTCAAACAGAATTTGCACATGTACCACAGTATGTGAGTTTCTTTTGTTTAGGCATTATGGCCTATCATCGCAAATGGTTTTTAACTTTGAGTTCGAGAGTAGGATACATCTGGCTTATTATTGGAGTATTAATAGTAACTATTTTGTATTTTGGAG
>NZ_JBALOP010000097.1:0-5346 GCF_036962685.1 Bacillus sp. JJ1566
CGATCTACAGGAATGCTAAAGGGGCGGAATAGTTGAACAAGAATTTATATTTGTTTTGTAGAATTGTAAAGTATAGTTCGGATTGAGCTTCACCAGGTATTCGAATAGACAAATAAGCTGAACGTCGGATTAACAATAAGTCAATTGAAGTGTTCTAATCATTCATAAAGCTAGGGTTGCTATCTTAGAAGTAAGAACAAACTTGACAGTACCAAACAAAGACAAGGAGTGAAGTTATGAATTTTCTGCTTACATCTGGAGGCATCAATAACAAAAGCATACACGACGCGCTGGTTGACATGCTGGGCAAGCCGATTGCTGACTCCAACGCTCTGTGCATCCCCACTGCGATGTATGGACACCCTTGGGTTGGCCCTGGCGTCAAAGCCTGGCAGTTCATCAGTGGGAAAGAAGAGAATCCCATGGTCGACCTCGGTTGGAAATCCGTTGGCGTGTTGGAGCTCACAGCGCTTCCAAGCATCGACGAAGACCGCTGGATACCTCTGGTACAGGAGACAGATGTACTGCTGGTGTCAGGCGGCGACGCCCTTTACCTGTGCCACTGGATGCGTCAATCCGGGCTGGCAGACCTTTTACCGTCACTGAACTCAGTCTATGTGGGAATGAGTGCTGGGAGTATGGTGTTGGCCCCTAACATAGGGGAATACTTCGTTGGCTGGACTCCACCAGGCGGTAGTGATGAAACACTGAGACTGGTTGATTTTTCAATCTTTCCGCACCTGGATCACGAGATGCTGCCGGGAAACACCATGGCTGCCGCAGAGAGATGGGCAGCTGGGATGCAGGGACCTGCGTATGCGATTGACGATCAAACCGCAATCAAAGTAATCGAAGGAGCGGTAGAAGTTTTATCCGAAGGGCATTGGAAGCTATTTACACCTTGATCATACTATACGCCCGTTTCTTGTTATAATCTCATGGAATAGTGGGATAGTTTGAAAATAAATAGAAACTTAATGGCGCGATTCTTCAATTTAGAAGAATCGATTTTTTTACTCCATTAAAGGGTGCTTTCCTTAAAGAAGGGGAAGTGCTCTTTTTTATAGAAGTATCTGTACTAACGGGGCAGAATTGTTGAATAAACAAGGGAGGGTTTAATTTGGAGAGCATTGAAATTGTGAGGAAGTTTTATGATGAAACAGTAGATTATGAATGGGATCGACTTGAACGCCACAAAGTAGAGTTTGAACTTACTAAACGCTATTTGAACCGTTATATAAAGCCAGGGGACAAAGTGTTGGACCTTGGTGGTGGACCAGGAAGGTATTCTTTAACTCTTGCTGAACTTGGTTGTGATGTAACGTTAGCTGATTTATCAGAAAAAAATGTTGAATTTGCATTGACTAGGGCAAGTGAAAAAGGTCTTACGCTTGAAGGATTACAAGTAGATGCACGTGACTTATCTATTATTGAAGATAGTCAATTCGATTACGTTCTATGCATGGGGCCAATGTATCATCTTAAAAGCGAGGAAGATAGAGTTAAGACTATAAGAGAATGTCTAAAAAAACTAAAGCCAAATGGAATTATTTTCGTAGCATTTATTTCGTCTTATTCATTTGTGTGGGATTATCTTATTCGTAACCCAGAATTTATCTTAAATAGCGACAGACAATTAGAGCTAAATAAAATTGTGGATGGTAAAGAATTTGCGGGAAAAGGGTTTTCAGATAACTTTTATATATCTCCTAAAAATGTACTTCCGTTTTTCGAAAAATTTAATCTTGAAAAACTTCATTTACTAAATAGTGAAAGTTTCTTATACCTTCGTGAACCAGAATTACTCAAACAGAAACAAGATGTTATAAATGCTTGGTTAGATTTTGCAGAGAAGGTATGTGAACATGAAGATCTACTTAGTATGGCTGAACACATAATGTATATTGGTAAAAAAGCCAAATAATCTTCAACTAAAGGGTGTGTGATTCAAGAAGGAAAACCGCCTTTTTTTGTTAAAGTTATTAAGCTTACGGGGCAGTTTAGTGGAGGAAGGTATTAACAAAAAAGTGAGCGAATATTACTTAATAAGTAAAGTGCTTGGGAGGATAGAATGAAAACATATCTCGAAGAAATAACGAAAAATGTGTACGCTTTTTTATTGCGGGATGAATCCTGGAACTCATATAATAACTGCTACTTGTTGCTCGATAACAATGATATTATACTTATTGATTCAGGGAAGGAAGAACATTCTAGTTTCCTGTTTTCCTCACTAAAAAGTAAAGGGATTTCCAAGGGTGATATAACGCACTTTATTGCCACACACGCTCATAAAGATCATATCGGGGGATTTCAACATTTAGGAGAAATAGAAGGCTATATTCATAATAAGGATTTAGAATTGATTCCAGAAAATCTTAGAAACAAATTTAAGACGAAGCTCCCAGATAACGGTTCAACTGTAAATAATATTGAGTGTGTCCTCCTTGGACACCATACAAAAGGTTCTGTCTTACTATATCATAGTGAAAGTAAAGCGTTATTTTGTGGAGACCATATTTGCTTCTTTGCAGAACCTTTAAACGATAATAAAGTTATAGATAAAGGTATCCTTGAAAGAGAAAAGTTTAAACAGTTCGTTTCTGATTGGTCTCAAAACGAAGAAATGAAAAGACAACATGATTTTAATTTATTTATCGAAGGTTTAAAGGCTATTAACAAATTTGATGCTGAGTATTTATGTACGGGACACGGTGTGATCTTAAAAGGAAATATAAATAGATTTATTTCGGATTTACTCGAATTTGAATAGTAAACCAAAGATTCCTTTTTGTTGAAGTTATAAAACTAAGAAGCAGTTTAGTTCAATAAAAGTGTATTTTTATTAAAATAAAAAGTATCGTATATCTTATAAGTATATTAAATAGGAGGCGTGATATGAAGAATCAACGGAATATAGTATTGTTTATTGCTCAAAGTCTGGATGGGTATATTGCAACAAAAGGAGATTCATTAGATTGGTTATTTAAGGTTGAGGGTGAAGGGGATAATGGGTATTCGGAATTTTATGAAACGATTGACACAATCTTAATTGGCAAAAGGACATATGATTGGATTATGAAACACGAAAAAGGTCAATTCCCATATAAAGATAAAGATTGTTACGTTTTTTCTAGGTCTCAATTAGAAGATACAAATAATGTTAAATTTGTAAATAAAGACATTGTTAACTTTACTAATAGCATAAAAAATGTAGAAGGAAAGAATATTTGGATAGTTGGTGGTGGAGACTTATTGCATACGTTTTTAAAAGAAAAATTAGTCGATGAAATGATTGTGACAATTGCTCCATCTATCATCGGAGAAGGTATACCTTTATTTAAAGTTGGCGATTATCAGCTAGACCTATATCTAAAAGGAACCAGAACCTTTAATCAATTTGTTGAACTACATTACATTGTAAATAAATGAATACAAATGCTCTAAAACTATAAGGGGCGATGCTTAAAATAGGATCCCCAATTTTGTTTGGATAACTATGTAGATTGTGAAGAAATGTACTTAAACTTAAACTATCGGGTGCGTTGATCCAAGAAGGATTAATGCACCTTTTTGTTGAAGTTATTTAACAGAATTAGGAAGAAATATATAATATCTCACATATATATTAGAATGCCATTCAAAAATATAATCTTATAAAAAACGTCCCCTAAAACTTCATTAAAATGAGAGATCAAAGGCAGGAACAGGATGAAATTTTATCAAACCCCCAAATGTGAAGGAGAACTTAGTATGAAAGCAATGGTATACAATAAATACGGAACGTGTAACGTTCTAAAGCTAAAAGAAATAGATATACCTGCTCTAAAACAAAATGAAGTATTGGTTAAGATTCATGCTGTTTCTGTGAATTCATGGGACTGGGACCTTCTTAGAGGTAAACCATTCTTGGCTCGTCTTGGGGGGCTTCTAAAACCCAAATATAAAATCCTTGGTGCTGATATAGCAGGAAGGGTTGAAGCAATTGGAAGAGAAGTAAATCATATCTCTGTAGGGGATGAGGTATTCGGAGACATATCCTGGTGTGGTTGGGGCGGATTTGCGGAATATGTAAGTGTTAATGCAGAGGCATTGACATTGAAGCCAGCCAATATGACATTTGAAGAGGCTGCTGCAATACCGCAAGCAGGAGTTCTTGCGCTGCAGGGGCTTCGTGATGTTGGACAAATTCATGTAGCCCAAAAGGTTTTAATTAATGGTGCTGGTGGAGGTGTTGGGACCTTTGCATTGCAAATTGCCAAATTATACGGGGCTGAAGTTACTTGTGTGGACAGTAAGAAAAAATTAGATACACTTAAGTCCATTGGTGCAGACCATGTTATTGATTATAATGAAGAGGATTTCACACAAAAAGGACAGTTTTATGATTTAATTCTCGATGTTGTAGGAACTCGTTCTATATTTGACTACAAGCGTGTACTAAATCCTAAAGGAACCTATGTTATGGTTGGAGGATCCATGTCTCTAATTCTACAACTATTATTGCTCGGACGTATGATTTATAAAAATGAAGGTAAGGAAATGGCCATTCTTGTTCATAAACCAAACAGTAATGACCAAAATTATCTTAAAGAACTCTTTGTTGCAGGTAAACTTGTACCTATTATAGATAAGCGATACTCGTTAAGTCAGGTTCCAGATGCTATTCGTTATCTTGGAGAAGGACATGCAAAAGGAAAAGTGGTCGTCTGCGTGGAAAATAGTTAGTCTTAAACAAGATACTATGAAATTATTAAAAGTGTTGTCTCTTAGCAAAGTAAATTTGTGAACTATTGTACTTATACTACCATGAAAGAGCGTAATTAAGTTTCATTTTTTTTGGTGAAGCACTGCTTCATGGATGGCTAACGGGGCAGGTTTGTTGAAGAAGGGGATAGAATAAATTAGAAGTAAAATAGGAGTCATTAGGGAGGGCATTATGACTGAAGATTTTTATTGTGATGAAGTATTAAGTGGTAAAACCCAAGTAAATAAAGTGTTAGAGACAGAAAATGTATTAGCCTATTATCATACAAGACCTTTTTATCCAGTCCATATTGTTGCTATACCCAAGAAGCATATACCTTCTTTAATTACATTAGAAGAAAGTGATAACGAATTATTAATAGAATTACTGGGAGTAATTAAAAAGGTTGCAACTATGGTTACTGAAGAAAACGGTGCTTGTAGAGTTATTACCAACTTAGGAGATTATCAGGACTCAAAACATCTCCACTGGCATATAGTCTTCGGAAAACCATTGAGATAATTATTAAGCTAACGGGTGCGTTGATCCAAGAAGGATTAATGCACTTTTTTGTTGAAGTTATTGAACTAAACCAGCTA
>NZ_JBALOP010000098.1:0-1478 GCF_036962685.1 Bacillus sp. JJ1566
TGTACTGCACCCCAAAAGTTAGAGTAAAAACTGACTTTTGGGGTGTATTTTTATGGCTAAGTATAGTGAACAATTTAAATTAATGGTTGTTAGAGAATATAAAGAAGGAAAATTAGGATATGAGTTATTAGCTAAGAAACATGATGTTAAAAGTCATAATCAAATTAAGAAGTGGGTAAAATCGTTTGAGAAATTTGGAATGGATGGCCTGGCCCGTAAGCAACACAATAAAGTTTATTCTGTTCAATTTAAAATGGATGTATTAGACTATATGAAAAACACAGGTGCTTCTATCATGGATACTGCCCTTCAATTTGGAATTCCAAGTCCACCACTTATTACTACGTGGAAAAAGACTTTTCTAGAGGAAGGCATTGAAGCTCTGGGTAAACCGAAGGGACGACCACCCATGTCTGATAATGCCAAGAAAAGAAATACTAAAAAATCTACAGAAGAAAGAGAACTGACGTATCAACAAAAACTCGAAAGAGAAAACGAACTTCTTCGTTTGGAGGTAGAGTATTTAAAAAAGTTACGAGCTTTTCAGATGGATCCGGAGAGCTATCTCGAAAAGCACAAGCAGCATTATCATACGAACTCAAAGAAGACTTCAAATTAAAAGATGTTTTACTCAGAGTCGGTATTCCAGAATCCTCTTACCATTATCATATAAAAATGATGAAGAAGGAGAATCCAGATCAAGAATTGGAAGCAGCTATTCAATCTATTTTCGATGAAAACAACGGAAATTATGGGTACCGTCGTGTTCATCTAGAATTGAAAAATCAAGGATATAAAGTGAATCATAAAGTAGTTCAGCGCATTATGAAAAAACTCGGCCTTAAAGGAGATAAATTTAGAAGAAAGTCACGTAAATATAGCTCTTACAACGGGATTGTTGGGAAGATTGCGAAAAACCGAATTAACCGTCGTTTCTACACTAACGTAAGTCATCAAAAGCTAGCTACGGATATTACTGAATTTAAGTGCTCAGACGGTGTAAAACTGTATCTTAGTCCTATTTTGGATATGTTTAATGGTGAGATTCTTTCCTATGGGATAAATACGCGCCCAACCTTAGATTTGGCGCTAACACCATTAGAAGAAGCGCTTAAAATTGTTAAAGATTCAAAGTTTAGAACAACTATTCATTCTGATCAGGGTTGGCAATATCAACATAATAAATGGGTAGAAACACTTAAGGAAAATAAGGTATTCCAGAGTATGTCACGCAAAGGAAACTGTTTAGATAATTCACCTATGGAGAACTTTTTTGGATTACTAAAACAAGAAATGTATTACGGAGAAGCTCTGTGCACATTTGATGAACTAAAAAATAGAATTGAAGATTATATCAGTTATTATAATAACAAGCGAATAAAGCAAAAATTGGCAGGTATGAGTCCAGTACAATACCGTATTCATACCAGCCAATCAGCTGCTTAAAAATTAAACTCTAATTATTGGGGGTCACATCA
>NZ_JBALOP010000099.1:0-1473 GCF_036962685.1 Bacillus sp. JJ1566
TTAAACTGGTACCTATGTCAAGGACACAATAAAAAAAGAGTAGTTATGATGCTAAAAGATGATCTTTATATTGAATAGGGGTCATCTTTTTTAAATTCCATTGATATCGATAATTATTATAATAAACCATATAATGATTTATTTTAGCTTTTAATTCCTTTAGTGTTTTACAAGATTCATAGTCTACTTCGTCCTTTAAATGACCAAAAAAAGACTCCTGTGGGGCGTTATCCCAACAGTTTCCTCGTCTGGACATAGATTGGCCTAAACCATGTTTCTTTAATAACTTTTGGTACGTGGGGCTTGTGTAATGGCTCCCTTGATCTGAATGGATAAATGCTTCTGGGTGTAATTTATTTTTCTTGTTTTTCATTAACTTTTCAATGGTTTTAGTGGCAATGTCTAAAGTGATTCGGTCTGAAGTATGGTATGCTAAAACTTCATTTGTAGACGCATCTTTTATGGTTGACAAAAAAGCCATAGCTTTGTTTCCAAATGGCAAATATGTGATATCCGTTAAAAGTACTTTTCCTGGGACTCCTTGTTTAAATTCTCTATTTAACATATTTGGTACTACCTTATGTTCTTTTGTTGCTTTTGCAATTTTTTTGTAAGGATTAGGCTTTCTATGCGGGCAAACAATGTTATATTTTCTCATAATTCTTTGGATCCTTTTTCTGCTATACAGGATGTTGAAATCGTTTTCTAATATCATTTTTATGGAACGAGATCCTTTCTTGTATCCACGTCGATTAAAAGCCTTTAATATAATATCTCTTACTTCTAAATCTGCTTGTTCCTTTTCTAATCGCACTTCATAAGCGTTTAGAAAGCTATAATATCCAGAGCGTGACACACCGGTTAAATCACAAAAGTATTTCGTCATTTGTTTGAAATCATTTTGTTGAATTGTTTCTTGTATCAGTTGAAAAATTTTATTTGTTTCGAGTTCTTTTCTCTCGCTTAAAAGCCTCCTTTCTGTCGTTTCTAACTTTTTTAACAGCTCTACCTGTCCTTCCAACAGTTTAATTCTTGCTTCCTGTCTTTCAATAATTTCTGCTTGAGAAAGTTCACGTTTCAACGTATTACCAGAAGCTGTTCTCCGAGAATCTGAAAGTCCGATAAGTCCATTTTTTTCATATGCCTTTTTCCACCTATACGCAGATTGCTCAATCCTTTTCTTGCCTATAATCTCCTCATCAAAACCATTCTCTTCAAAAATTTTTCTAGGAAGTTTACCTGCTAAATATTCATCCATAAATCTATTTTTAAAATCATCTGTATATGTAATAGCTAAATTACTGACACGCTGCACATTTGGGTTATTTTGTAGTATTTTAACTTGTTTGTCTGAAAATATTAGTTTACTCATATCCGTCCCCTAATCCCCACATATTAAGATTTAAGTATATAAAAAAATACCTATAGATTAAACACTCTTTTTCAAGTGTCCTATCTATAGGTACCATAATA
>NZ_JBALOP010000100.1:0-1133 GCF_036962685.1 Bacillus sp. JJ1566
ATCATAGTTTCAGGTAATATAACATTTTGCAGTCCTCTTAATACACCTGATAATAATGGGATCCCAGTATAAATTGGTAATAAAATTGAAGCAATAATTAGACTTACGAATAACTCAATCTTTATTAGTTCGCTGCTAAATATTACTATACTTAATCCAATAATAGTTATAATTAATGATGTGAAAAATACAATTTTTCTAAACTTTTTATAGATACCCTTTATTGCACTAATATTATTATGTGATGAATATGCTGCAACATACCGAACAGTAGCCATTTCAAACCCTAACATAAACAAGCTCGAAAATCCTATTAATGCCATGGTATAAGAATAATATCCATAATTCTCAAGATCTAGAACCCTTGCTATATATACTTGCATTATAAAAACCAATGCAGCTCCAACTAACTTTATTAAAAAAGTTCCACTTGCAATTCTAACAAAGGTCTCTATCAAACTGTCCTGTTTGATTTTTTTAATTTTATAATATAAAAATCTCATATTTATTTACCTTCTCTTTTAGACAGTTTGCTTAGCTAATAATTAAACTATATTAATTTAACATTTAAAAAAATAATTTTTTAACTATTCTATTTATATTTTCACAAATTTAACAAGATGAGAAAGTATAATTGAAAAACCAATAAATAATATCGTAGAAAATAATCTTTCAATTATAAAAGCGCCGTGGGCAAATCCAAAGAAGCCCGCAATAATTATCCCAGCGCACAAAATTTCAATTTTAAAAGACTCTATTTTTTTATTTTGATATAAAGTGTAAACCGATCTAAAAGAAAATATTAGAGTGAACAACATTAAGACAAAACCAATTATCCCCATCTGATAAAGAGCAACCATAATCCATTGATCTACTAATAGAAGATCAATGACTGACTTAGGATATGGAAGTATGATTGAATCGGTAACTGATTTTGAAATTAGACCAATACCAAATAGAATGTCTTTATTATCCAAAAGGGAAATTCTGTAAATAAAGTCATCGATCATATCAAAAATATATGAAGACATACTCATATATCCATCTACATTTATTATATTTCCAAAGAGAACGATTAACCCTATGATAGGAATAATTATTATAAAAATAATTTTTTTAAAAGAGCTAATCTT
>NZ_JBALOP010000101.1:0-579 GCF_036962685.1 Bacillus sp. JJ1566
ATTAGGAACTGATCCTAATCCATATCCCTATATTAACCAATGTGATATATACGTTCAACCTTCTAGGCATGAAGGTTTTTGTATAACTCTTGCTGAAGCAAAGTGCTTAAGAAAGCCTATAGTATCGACTAATTTTACTGGAGCAAAAGAACAAATTAATAATCGTATTGATGGATTAATTGTTGATGTTAGTGAAAATGGTATATACGAAGGATTGTTAGAATTGATTAAAAATAATGATTTAAGAAGGACTTTTTCTCAGAACCTTTCAAAGGCAGATTTTAAGAATGATAAAGAAATCAAAAAATTATTAAAGCTAGTAATATAGTTGTTCATAGTAGAAATAAATCTAAAAGGTGGTTATATGGTTCTATTTACTACAAGTATTTTACTTATAATGGTTGTATTTTTATATTTGAATAAGAGAAAAATTACTTTGGGAATATGGTCAATTTCAACATTTACTTCTAGTACGTTTATCACAAAATTTCCAGAAAAGGAAAAGTTGGTAAGCCCTTGCTTAATGGCTAAAGACGTAAATGATGTACCCGCAGAATTTATTGCCGATCCATTTATTAT
>NZ_JBALOP010000101.1:637-1893 GCF_036962685.1 Bacillus sp. JJ1566
AAAAGGAATTATTGGTCTTGCCATAAGTGAAGACGGACAAAACTGGAAATATGACAAAGTAGTTTTAAAGGAAGAGTTCCACCTTTCCTACCCATATGTTTTTGAGTTTAATGGGGAGTTTTATATGATACCTGAGACTTGTGAAGAAAATAAAATTTTATTGTATAAGGCCAAAAACTTTCCGTATGAATGGACGTTAGCCAGTGAATTGGTAACTGGCAGTTATGTTGATTCAAGTATTTTTAGATTTAATAACAAGTGGTGGATGTTTGCAGCGAAAAGTGGGAAATTACATTTATTTTTTTCGGAAAAACTAGAAAAAGATTGGATGGAACATCCGATGAGCCCTTTAATTACAAATAACAAAAGGATCACCAGGCCAGGAGGCAGAGTTATTGTAGAAAATGGAAAAATTTATAGATATACACAAGATGGGTACCCGAATTATGGCAGTGCAGTAAATGTATTTAAAATTACTAAGTTAACCGAAAATGATTATGAAGAGGAACAAATTAATTTAGTATTATCAGGAACTAAGAAGGAAAATGATTGGAATAGTGATGGGATGCACACAATCGATCAATTAAAGTTAGGTGACAATAATTGGTTAATTGTAGTCGATGGACATAAATTTGAAAGAAGGAATCATTTGCTATGGAAAATGGATAGAATATCGGCTAAAACTCTTTCACTATTACAATTAAGAAACAACTAATAAGAACCCTTTAATCAAATACCAAATTTTTAAGAAAGTTGTTATATTTTTTAGCCATTTTAATACCTTTTTGGGGGAAAAAATGTGGAACCAGAAATAAGTATTATTGTCCCTATATATAATGTAGAGAATTTTTTACAAAGTTGTATTGATTCAATATTGGAACAAACATTGAAAAATTTTGAAGTTATACTTGTTAATGATGGATCAACTGATTCATGCGGAGAATTATGTAATTATTATGCACAGATTGATACAAGGATAAAGGTAATTCATAAAAAAAATGGTGGAGTTTCTTCTGCGAGGAATGCAGGATTAAATATTGCTAAAGGAAAGTATATAGCATTTGTTGATCCAGACGATACTATAGAACCAATGATGTACTGTGAATTAATTAAAACAGCTAAAAAATTTAATGCAGATATTGTTGTTTCTCCAATTAAATCAATAAATCTAATTAACAATACTAAATCAATATCTCCAGTTTGGAAGGATCCTTATTGTCTATTAACCCGAAAAATTATAGAGAATGAAATAATTC